>JAFLTM010000013.1 GCA_022509225.1 Muribaculaceae bacterium | reverse complement strand
TATATTGCGACATAGTTCGACATAATGCCCCAGCAAAGCCCGAAGCAGACAATGTTCAGGGCCAGCAGCCAACCTTTTGTGAGGAAGAATCGGTCAAGGCTTACGGGCCGTTTCTCCTTGACTTTATCCCGAGGTCTCATTTTCACGGAAGAAACTGTTAGAAAACCAATCAGAGAGAATGCGAGCGCGATCCAAAAAAGAAGAGTGAAATTATCAGAGACATCATAGATCCAAATTCCCACAGATGGGGAAACCGCCATGGCCAGATTATTGCTCAGGCCGAAGAACCCGATACCCTCCTGCCGACGGGAAGAGGGTAAAACATCGATGGCTGCCGTGGAATTAGCCACCGTAACCGCACCGAATGGAAGTCCATGCAGAGTTCTGACTATTGCAAACAAGAGCAATGTGCCGGCTCCGATATAACCGGTAAAAAGAATAAAGAAGAAGAAAAAACAGATCACCAGCACCTTTTTGCGGTCGAAAGTATCCACAATAAATCCGCTGAAAGGACGAACAAGGAGCGCTGCTATAACATAACCGGACAGGACAAGTCCGATCAGGTCTTTATCCGCAGAAAATTGTTCGTCAAGATATATGGGAAGGAGGGGTGTAAGAAGATAGAAAGAGAAGTAAAGCATGAAATTCCCAATCATCACTTTCCAAAAGTTCAGATTCCAAAGTTTCTCCTTGACCGGGATATTCGATTCTTCGACTTCTTTTTCCATTTAAAGATTGCCTCTCCTTAAAGCTCTGACTACAAAGCCTAAATGATTCATCAATGTGGTTGGGAGGCCATAGTGTTTAGTCATTATGGTGAATCTTTCTTTGAGGGATTTCAGTTTGTTTTTATCTGTAAGTCCGTCGTTTAGATAATCAATTGTTACATCCGGAATCCTAATGCATCTCAGGGAAGAGGATAAGCCGATGCATTTCACGCACCAATCGTAATCAGAGGAAAAGCGGTATCTCAAATCATATTCCGGAGCCATAGTTCGTCTCACCATAAAGGCCTGATGACAAATCAACATTCCTTTTGAAAATGATTTGTGGGTAAGATTTTCAGGGGCTGAGAGATGTCGGTGAGAAACAAAATTCCCTTGAAAATCAACGATATCTGTGTCACCATAGATAATATCTGTATCTGATCCGGTAACATTGGCATAATTTTCAAGGGTCTTGGAGGAATGAAACCTGTCGCCGGCATTTAGAAACAGGATAAAATCTCCTTTTGCCATTCTCATCCCTTTGTTCATGGCATGGTAAAGTCCGGAATCCTTTTCACTGATGATCACGGTGTTTCCGATCCCGTATCCCTTTACCAAAGAGAGCGTATCGTCTGTGGAGGCACCGTCTATCACGATATGTTCGAAATCCTTAAACGACTGCTCCTTGAGGGAATCCAGGGTTTTTTCTATTACTCCGGCAGCATTATATGTTACTGTGATAATGGATATGAGAGGATGCACCGACATAATTTATAAATATCGGTGCAAATTTATATAAAATCCCTTATATTATGAGAGAATCATGAACGTTGATTATCGTAGTAAAAAAGTAGAATCTTTCTTCTCAAGATTGACTCATATTTTGCCTGAACCGCCTGACTGACGGCTCTGATATAGTCAGACTGAGCCTGTTCGAATTCCGTGGCATTTGCCTTTCCGTAGTTATATTTTTCTCTCATGGCATCGAGAGCCGCTTTTGTTGATTGTTCTGCCACAAGTGAAGATTCTCTTCTTTTTTCTGCAGCCAATACCTGACTGTGGGCTTGGATAATCGCCTTATAAAGTTGGTTTTCCGCCTCTTCCAATTGAATTTCGGCCGCCTGTCGTTGCACTTTCGCCCTTCTGATGTTATTACGCGTGGAGAACGAGTCAAAGATCGGAATATTGAGAGAAAAACCAAGAGATTCACTGAAATTATGACGCATCTGACTGCCGAACCCATCATTTGTAAAACCGGAAGTATTGTAGTAGCTGCTACCGATTCCGGCAGAGAAAGAGAGTGTTGGCAGATAGCCGCTTTGAGCCAGACGAATATATTTTCCGGCCACTTCCAAACTGAGGCGAGATGCTTGGATCGTGGGATTGTCGATCAATGCAGCTTCATAAACTGATTCAGCCGACAACAAAGGGATATCATCCATTTCAGAGTCCAAGGGCAAAATAGAAAAATCAACTGATGAATCAAGTTCCAGCATCTGGGCCAGATCAAGCATAGCCATATCCTTGTCATTCAATGCATTCACCGCAGCGAGTTCATCTTGTGCCACCTGCGCCTGCGCCTGAAGAATATCAAGTTCGGGAATCTTGCCGGCTTCCAAAAGATTGTTTCTTCTCTCAAGTTCTACCTCCGACATTCTTAACTGTTCGAGAGCCACCTGATATATCTCGCCGTAATAGAGCACTTGAAGATACTGGGCTATTACAGATAAGGTGATATCGTTTTTTGCCGATTCGAGCTGTTGCACCAACATTCTGAAATTTGCCTTTGCAAATTCAAGGTTTCTTACATTTCTGAGTCCCTGGAAAATCGGGAGAGACATACCTATGTTCCATCCGAATTGGGAAGTGTTGCGGTTAGCATACATATTCTCGGAAGTGAGACCTCTACCGAAAGAAAAAGACTGGGATGCGCCTGCACTCAGGTTTGGAAGAAAGCCGTCTTTTGCTTCCGAGATACCCAGATTCCCGGTTATCACATCCAATTCACGGCTTTTTACAGTGAGATTGTGTTTGATTGCATAGGATATGCAACTGTCAAGACTCCAGCTCCCCTGAGAGAAAACCGTAAGCGAGGGCAACAGAAAATATAATAGGATTAATTTTTTCATAATTGATGAAAAGATTATGTCGAAAGATAAGTATTGCAGAATATTATTTGTTCTTTTTTATGTCGCCTCTCACTTTTGATAGAGAATCCACACCGTTGATTATCTCAATGTTGATGCCGTCGGATTGACCGGTGGAAACCGGTTGCCTGTCAAAAGATTGAGGTTCACCATCAGCTGAAGTAAGAATAAACACGAAAGTGCTGTCGCCGGAAAAAGTCACCACACCTTCAGGAAGAGTCAAAACGTTTTTTGCTTTTGCAAGTGAAACCGATGCGTTGGCGCTATAGCCTGAACGTAGCTGAGAAATGGAATCTACAGAGATAGCAGCTTTAATTTCGAATGTGTTGGCACCGTTTTCTTCTGTGCCTTTTGGAGCGATATATTCCAAGACAGCCATCGGATGAAGGTCCGGCAGGGCTCCTATAGTGATTTCCATGGGCATACCGGTGTAAAGCTGTCCCACCTCTGTCTCATCCACTTTACCTTTGAATATGAGTTTATTCATATCTGCTATGGTCGCAACGGTCGTGCCGTCGTTAAATGTGTTGGCCTGAATTACCGAGCTACCTACTTTGACCGGCACATCAAGAATCAGGCCATTTATTGTGGCTCTTACAAGGGTGTTGCTTTCATCAGCGTTATATTTTGAAACCCCTTCTTTCACAATAAGATAAGAATCATTTGCTGCATCAAGTTCCCTCTTGGCCTGAAGGAGGGTGGTTTCTGAAGTCTCATATTCCTCGCGTGAAATAAGTTTTTTCTCATAAAGCAATTTGTTTCTGTCGTATTTGGATTGTGCGTCGGCCAATGAGATTTCGGCTGATTCAACACGAGCCTGTGCTGAAGAGAGGGATGAAGCTTCGGGAATCACTTTTATCACTGCTATCACATCACCCTCGCTTACCATGTCGCCCGGCTCGACATTTACTTCCGAAATGATGCCCGAAATCTGAGGTTTGATATCTATTTCATCTCTTGGTTCTATCTTTCCGGTCAAAACCGTGGTTTTTTCGATATCACCATAAACAGGACTGACAATTTCATATTCAGTTTTTTCGGGTTGTGAATTAATGAAGAGGAATACAAAAGTGGTGACGAAAATAATAACCACTAAAATCCACAGGGATATTTTGAAAAACTTTTTCATTGTTAAGTTTATTTGTTACGTATATTATTTATCTCGAATAGCCTCGATAGGTTTTATTTTCATTGCCTTGATCGAAGGGATCAGGCCTGAAAGAGTGCCGAGCACAAGGAATGTGAGCATTATCCAAATAGCATGTTGAAACCTCAGCAGGAAATGTGCAGAACCGGTGGCCTCGTCGAATGTGCCTTTATCAACAACAAATAGAACTATAGTTGCGAACACTATCCCGGCTAATCCGGCAATCGCCGTGAGTACCATTCCCTCCGACAAAACTTGCACTATGATATCTTTAGGTTTCGCTCCGATTGCTCTCCTGATGCCGATTTCCTGGGTTCTTTCCTTGACAATTATCCACATGATATTGCCAACACCTATAATACCTGCCATCAATGTGCCGATTCCAACAAAAAGTGCCAGAAGTGAAACTCCCAGGAATACATTATCAACCATGCGGAAAAGTTCTGCAAAATTCATCCATTGGAAAGCGTTGTCATCTTCCGGATGAACCGTATGGTTTGATTTCACTATTCTCATAACTGCAGGTTTCAAATCATCGGGGTCATAATTTTTAGCTACAGTAAACAATATGAAATCTAGATTATTTCCCATTGCGAAGGTGCTTCTCATAACATTTTCAGGGAGGGTGACACTGTCGTCATTCTTGTCTCCTATTGTGGCATCCCCTGTTTGACCGATCACTCCTACCACCTGATAATATATTCCGTTCAGGCTTATAAATTTTCCGAGAGGATCTTCTTCTCCAAACAATTCATTGGCAATATTTCTGCCTATGTTCACCACTTTTTTCTTGCCTTTGACATCAGATTGATTAATGAGGCGGCCGCTATATAACACGGGATATTGGATGGAGAAGAAATTCTCTTCCACCCCTCTTGCAGTCACTCCGCTTTTGGAGGTTGTGTTGTAGGCTACGTTCACCGAACTTATCACCACTCCCGATGAAGACTCTATTTCTTTGACATTGGCACGTATTGCCTCAAGATCGCTTTGGGTTAGATTAGTCCTCATTCCTTTGTTAAAACCTCTGTAAGCCAAAGAGGTTCTGCCGGGAGCCACCAATCCCAGATTTGTGGCGAATCCATCGAAATTCCGCATAAGCATTCCACGCATGCCCTCGGCGCCACCCCACAGCATGGCTAGCATCGCCGTGCCCCAAAAAATGCCGAAGGCCGTGAGAAATGTCCTTGTTTTGTTCCTGGCTAAAGTAGATCCTATTTCGCGCCAGTTATCTATGTCGAATATTGGATTTTTCATTCGTCTCTCAATGCTTCAACAGGTTTTACCTTTGTGGCTTTACGTGCCGGGAAGAACCCTGCAATCATGCCGGCTATAATTAACACCACTGTCACTTCCAATGCAATCTCCATAGATACGGTGGGATTCTTTAAAAAATTGGTACCCTCAGTAAACTTTGAGATTATCTGGGTCACTATCATTCCCAACACCACACCGACATATCCGAAAAGGGTTGTTATTACCACGCTCTCAGCCAGGATTTGCACGAGAATATTGCGTGGTTTCGCGCCAATGGCACGTCTTATCCCTATTTCATGAGTTCGTTCCCTTACGGATACAAACATAATATTGCTCACTCCGATTATACCTGACAACAATGTAAATATCCCAATAATCCAGACACTTAGACTCAGGATACCGAATACTGTTTTATTTTTGAGATAATCAGTGAAACTGTTGTAGAAATAGAGGCCGCTCTTGTCTTCCGGCGAATATTCATGTTTACCCGCAAGAGAATTCCTTATCTCTTTTTCAGCAGATTCTCCATCTTCAATGGTGCTTACATTTTTTATTTCCACAGTGAGGTTGCTCACATCCCTGTCGTTTCCTTTGAGGAGCTTTACTGTTGAAAAAGGAAGATACACATTGTCTCTCCATTCATGGGAATAAACCCCCACAACGAGCCACGACAGACCCATGGCATCAACCCTTTTTCCTACAGCCTCCTTTGCGTCTCCAAACAGTGTCTTGGCATTTTTTTCTTCAATCACTATCGTTTTACGATTTTCCCGAATATCTGAATCGTTTATAAACCTTCCTGCGATTACATTTACGTTATCTTGCTTTTGTTCGTAAGGATATACGCCCTGCGGATTCACGGATATATAGTCTTTTGAAGTGGAAAATATAGTTGAACCCATGTAGATATAGGATGTCACGTCGGAAACATAGTCGGGGTTGTTTTCTTTAAGATATTCCATGTCGCTCATTTCAGGCGTTATAAGTCTTCCCTCGGCATAGCCTTTGTAAGACTGAGATGTCCGGCCTTGGTAAATTGAGATTTTGTTGGAGGTTTTCGACCAGTTGGAACCTTCAAAAGAATTCACAACTCCGCGTGCCATTCCCAGCAACACAATGAGCATGAAAATGCCCCATGCCACCGAGATTCCTGTAAGAAATGTCCGGAGCTTGTTGTTTGCGAGCGTCTGCGAGATTTCTCTAAAAAGATCAAACATAAATCTGTGGTTTTTCCGGAACGATAAGTCCGTCTTCGATACGGATTATCCGGTGGGTTGCTTTTGCAACACCCGGGTCATGGGTAACAATCACCACCGTCATACCCTCCTCGTTCAGGATGCGAAAAACCTCCATGACCTCTTTGGAAGTTTGAGAGTCGAGGGCTCCTGTTGGTTCATCGGCAAGAATGATGGTAGGGTTTGTTATTAAAGACCTGGCTATGGCCACACGTTGTTTCTGTCCTCCAGACAGTTCTCCGGGAAGATGTAGGGCACGATCAGCTAGACCCATGCGTTCAAGCTGCTCCATGGCCATCCTGTTTCTTTTTTTGCGTGGCACACCCTGGTAGAAGAGAGGAAGTGCAACGTTCTCAAGCGCATTCTTGTAGCCTATCAGGTTGAATGATTGAAACACGAAACCTATCATCTTGTTGCGTAATTCAGCAGCATGATTCTCTGAGAGGTCTTTTATCAGCACATTGTCAAGTTTGTATTCTCCGGAATCATAGTTGTCTAAGATTCCCAGAATATTGAGAAGCGTGGATTTCCCGGAACCGGATGCCCCCATAATAGAGACCAGCTCTCCTTTCTCTATACCTAGGTTAATGCCTTTCAACACATGCAATGGCACTATCCCGGGATAGGTCTTGTTTATATCTTTTAGCTCAATAATATTTGTGGCCATAGTTAATGTATTGAGTCCGGAACGGATTCATTCACGATGTCGGAATCTGAAATTAATGTATCATTCTTATTGATAGTTTCTATTTTGGAAATAACCATGGAAGAATTTTCAACTTCAGGTTTGGTTTCAGAATCAGATTCAGTTTCAAAAACTTCTTCTATCTCGTGAGATTGTGAATTCTCCCATTCCCGGGCACTTGTTTCCCTTTGTGTGAGTTCATACATCTTCAATTTTTTCCATTTTTCCACACCCTTAACAGTAAAGACTGATAACAGGGCTATACCACAGAGCCAAACCACCAATAAAGCCCTGCGTGTGGCGGCACTTGTGTTGCTTTCTTTCTTTTTCCAGGCCATTCTCACGAGAAGCCACAAGGGAATTCCAACCGTAATGATGCCACCGATTACAGCCAGCAAGATAAAGAAAGTGAATTGTCCTTCAAGAGATGAGTCAAAAAATCCGTAGGTTGCATCCGTAACCACCCCGAAAATAGAGAGGCCTATTATAAATGATGCGATAACACAACCCAGCAATCCCACACCCAGGGCAAAAAGGAGAGGAACTCCTATCAGCAACCCCAATATAATCAAACATTTAGTCAATACGGAAAGTAGTAGGGAGAAAAAACCCATAACTCCATCCTTTGTGTTATTTTGACTTGGTTCAACATCTTGTTTCTGAAAATTTTCGGTTACTGTCTTGCCGATATTTTCCATCGTAGGATTTTCACCCATCATTTGCATGCGTTGATATGGGGTGCGTGCTTCCGGCACCACTATCCAAAGAATAATGTATGCAATCCCGACTGTGGAAGCGGAGAGGAAAAAGAGAAGCACCACAATTATCCTCACCCATGTCACGTCGACATTCAAATAGTGGGACAATCCGGAACAAACCCCTCCCAACATGGAATTTTGCGGATCGCGAAAGAGTCTTTTCTTAGAAAACTTCTTGAAAAAAGAGGTTGACTCGTAAGGAGGAGGGGTGGGATGTTGAGTTTTTTCACTGAACTTCTCCTCCTCTTTAACTTTCTCATCTTCTATTTCGGGGGTGGCTGTTTCATCTATTTCGATAAAATCTGAAGGTTTTCCGATCCTTTCGATAACTTGAGAAATCTCAGCAACAGACACTATCCTTACGTTGCCGTTTTCATTGCCGATAAGTATTTCAGCCACACGAGCCTCTATATCTTCAGCCAGTTCAGCGGTGTCCTCGCTTGTCTTGAAAGCATATCTAATGGTGTCGAGATAATCCTTGAGAAGGTTATAGGCGTCATCATCAATTATGAAGGGATATCCGGCAAGATTTATATTAAGTGTTTTTTTCATTGCAATATGTTGTTATTGAGTTTTCTAAAATGGTTCACATTCTCCACAATCTCGTCCCATGCACGCGACATTTCTGAAAGGGTGTCACGACCCAAAGGAGTGATGAAATAATACTTCCGAGGAGGCCCTTTCGGGCTCTCTTCCCATTCATAATTCAATTTTCCCTCTTTCCGGAGCCGGTTGAGCAGGGTGTAGAGCGTTCCTTCCACCACTATCATTGAAGCCGTTGTGAGTTCATCAATTATATCGGAGGGGTATGCCCTTTTCCTGTTGAGAATAAGCAGGACACAATATTCAAGCATCCCCTTTCTCATTTGAGATCTAATGTTGTTGTCTTCGCTCACTGTATATGGTTTTTTAATTGTTATCTTGATTTAGCTGCGGATTTATCGACAGAATCTTAATAATAAAAATGTTTATTGGCAGAACGTTTCAGCTTGCTCTTTGCAAATAGGTATCGTCTATGCTACCCACCATTTTGAAATAGAGTCTGAGATGACATTCGATTGAGTTCGATTTGGAAAATAATTTTCGACTCTTGATCATATTATCTGATAGGTGTTATTCGGATAAATCAGAATCGGAAAGCGTTTTGTAAGGCTTTACAGGGTTTCCACAGACGATTGGCATTGCAATCAAGAGTGATAAACGTTTTTTGCACATGATAGAGTTTCTTTTTAATCACAGTGCAAAGCTAAACAAAAATTTAGTACTATGCAATACATAGTACCTAAAAATTTTTAATATCGTGTGATGCGAGTGGGTGAATAATTAATTAATAAACAGTTAATCAATAAGATATGATTAATATAAATTAACTTCAAAAACTTTATGAAATCCGATAATATTCAGCCTCTCCAAGACTTTTTCCCTCGCACCGCCCCTTTTTAAGCTTCTCTGAAGTTCCTTTTTGTCGAGATTTCATAAACATATATTCATTCTATATTTCTCCTTAATCGAAGTTCTTATCAGCTCACATGACATTAAAGGAGGTCGATTTCACTGACCTCCTTTAATAATACGATAGTTATTTGGACTTAACCTATTCAATCCAATACCTCGGACTTTTAGCTTGATTGTAAATTTAAGATGGTTTAATCTCTAAAGTTATTTCAACAAGTGGTGTCTTTCCAAACTTTTGTGAATCTTATGGATCTCGCAAACCATAAGAATTGTAGTTATAACCGTTGCGGCCTTGAACGTGAGTTTGGCTATTTCAAAACCTAAATGAAGACCCTCTTTGATAATTTTATGTCCAGTTTCCATAATTTAAAAATTTTAATGTTTATAATTTTAAAATCTAATATTCCGATTTATTTTCCTCATCAGTGAAGCTATCCCGATTCTATATGCGCCGAATAAAATCAGGGATATTCCTATAAATACCCAGATTGCAATACCATTTGCTACAGGAAAAAATTTTCCTGACAACTAATCTCTTAGGATTGGAAGAATCTCTAAATACGATAATAGGATGGAATCGGATTATTTTGCGTCATAATCATTTTTATTATTTTTGAGGTCAGAAGTATTCTATAAATTAAAGGATTCAAAAATTAAATTCGGGTTTAGAAAAAGATGAGACTTGATGGCAGAAGATTCAGCAACAACATAAGTGATCGGAGAGGAGCGGGTAAAACGGTGGCCGGTTTAGGCGGTATAGGTGGATTGGTGATTGTGGCCCTGATTGTATGGCTGGCCGGAGGGGATCCCGTGAGTGTTTTGAATCAGACAGGACAATTTGCCACTTCTGACGAGATAAGGAATGGATATGTTCCCTCGGACAAAGAGAATGAATATGCACAATTTGCCAGCAGAATCTTAGCCGGCACTGAGGATGTTTGGAACGAAGAATTCAAGAAAATGGGATTGACTTATCAGGAACCCAAAATGGTGCTTTACAGCGGTTCTGTGAATTCAGGGTGTGGAAATGCAACCGCATCTGTAGGCCCATTCTATTGTTCGGCCGACCAGACTATCTATATAGACCTCTCATTCTTTGAGCAGATGGAGAAGGAAATGGGTGCCGGAGGAGATTTCGCTTATGCATATGTGATTGCCCACGAGGTGGGCCACCATGTGCAGTATTTACTTGGCATCTTGGATGAGTCACACACCGCACAGGCCAAGGTGTCGCAAAAGGAGGCAAATCAGATAAGTGTGAGGACAGAACTTCAGGCTGATTTTTTGGCGGGGGTTTGGGCATATAACGACAACAGACTGTTCGGTTCGCTTGAACCCGGAGATATAGAGGAGGCTTTGAATGCAGCGTCAAAAATTGGGGATGACTATCTACAAAAGCAGGCTCAGGGATATAGCGTGCCTGAAACATTCAATCACGGCCGGTCAGACCAAAGAGTTAAATGGTTGGAGAAGGGTCTAACCACCGGAAATATTAAATATGGTGATACCTTTACGCCCTCTTATTCCTCTTTGTGATGACTCTGTTGCAAGGAAACCACTGCAAAATTTGCCTCCGTCTCTTCATTTATTTGGCGATATAAACTGCATTAGCAGGCAAACGGTTTTCCATGTTGGCTATACCCCATACAACAATAGCATTCGCCACTGAAGTGTGATCCATATATTCGGGAATGCTTTTTGTGTATAAATCTCGGTCGGTATGCCAGATCTCGCCATAATTGAAATTATAACCTTTTGGATCAGCAAGGTCAAATCCGATAACCGGCACACCATTCATGGCGAAATAAGCATGATCGGATCCACCGGCCCTTGTTGGCCGTTCCGTAGGATAGTTTTCACCGATCCTTACAGTGAATGGAAAATCAGGGTTAAGATTCTCCAAAGGTGCTGTCACATTCTTCATGTCGTCATACCATTCCTTGGGGACAGTGATTCCAAGGGGCACTAAAGGACCGCCGTCACGGTTAAAGAGATTCACTATGTCCGGCAATTTGTCAGTGTTGTTTTCAACCCAATATTTAGAACCCAGCAGGCCGAATTCCTCGCCGGCCCATAAAACGAACATAATGGTTCTCTTAGGCTTGGCTCCGGCTTCAGCAAGTAATCTTGCCGCCTCCATTGTAGGCGCGATGCCAGTTCCGCAGTCAACACCACCTGTTGCGACATCGTAAGAATCGAGATGGCCGCAGCAAATCACGAGTTCCTCGGGTTTTTCAGTGCCCGGTATCACAGCAATCACACTATAATAAGGGATGGGTCCAAGCCTAAAATGGTTGCGAATATCAAACTCCAATTGGAAATATTCTCCGCGGTCAACCAGTTTTTCAATCTCTTTATATTGCTCTTCATCAAGTTTTATATCGGGAAGATCGGAAATGGTTTCCCATGTCAGGGAATCGATATTCTTTCGGTCGTAGAGCGTGGTGATGGGCACCGGCGCGGACTGAATTGTTCCGAGCATGCCTGCATCTTTCATCTGGCTATAGAACAAACCGGGTTCTTCTACAATAGGATGGAGAGGTTCAAGTTCAAGGGCATCCCATTCCGCCTGTTTTTGTTTTCGCTCTTTCATATCCATGGCAGCAGTTATCTCACGTTCAAGCTGATGACGTCTGTAGGCTTTGGCACCGTTCCGGCTTCTGATAGCCGAATTAAGCTTATCTACAGAATCATTTGCTGCTATCAAAGCCTTGCGTTGTTTAGCTGCTTTTTCTGTGTAATCAATCGGCCAACCTATGCTTTTACCACCTACAAGCACCCAAGCTCCATTAATGGTGCCTTTCATCCTTTCAAACTCAGCAGTGGTATAAGGTTCTTTCACAACGGTGCCCCTTTGCACCCCCTTTGTGCCTGCTGTATAAGATGGAGTTGTGAAATGCAGGTTTTTCCCGTCGCCACCTATCATTCTTCCAAACCAGGGTCCCCTGTTGAACCCCACGGGCAGGGCGCCAACGGTGTCGTAATATACTTGCAGGCCCCATTTGCCAAACATTTCTTTAGCATACTTGGCGGCATCCTCATAGGCACCCGAGCCGAGCAGCCTACCTCCGAATCGATTTGTCATTACATCAAGATGGTTCATCGTCCGGTTGTCGGATTGGGCTATCTCGATAATTTTTTCAATAATGGTATCCTTTTCAACAGTTTGGGCGCGTAACTCACCGATGAAGATGAAGCAAGCAGCCACCAGGATCCCCGTGTTTAAGATAAGGCTGTTTTTAAAATGTTTGAATATCATGGGAATAAAATTTAACCGTCATTAAAATGATAGATTATTTTCTACAATTTGAGACTCATTGCAAATTTAAACAATAATGCATAGGCGACAAAATATTGAAAAACTTTCAGCAGGTTAAACGGATAGATAATTAAACGGGGAAATTCTCTTTTTTTCGTTAAATTTGCAATTGAAAGCATGAGAAAATGAACAATATCAGAAATTTCTGCATAATAGCCCATATCGACCATGGAAAGTCAACCTTGGCCGACCGTCTTTTGGAAGTGACCCAGACAGTTTCTGCAAAAGATATGGAAGACCAGGTTCTTGACGATATGGAGCTTGAAAAAGAGAGGGGAATCACGATCAAGAGTCATGCCATCCAGATGGATTATGAGCTTGACGGAAAGAAATATGTGTTGAACCTGATAGACACTCCGGGACACGTGGATTTTTCATACGAGGTGTCTCGCTCCATTGCGGCTTGTGAGGGGGCTTTGCTGATAGTGGATGCCTCCCAGGGAATTCAGGCGCAGACCATATCCAACCTTTACATGGCTATCGACAATGATCTTGAGATTATTCCGGTGATAAACAAATGCGATCTTGACAGCGCCAAACCGGAGGAGGTGGAAGACCAGATAGTGGATTTGCTCGGTTGTGACCGCGACGAGATTATAAGGGCCAGTGGTAAAACCGGGATGGGAGTTCCTGAAATACTTAAGGCCATCGTGGAGAGGATACCGGCTCCAAAGGGTGATCCGGATGCTCCGCTTCAGGCTCTGATATTTGATTCGGTTTTCAATCCTTTCCGGGGTATCATTGCCTACTTCAAGATTGAAAACGGAAAGATTCACACAGGAGAACTTGTGAAATTTGTATCCAACGGCAAGGAGTATAACGCCGACGAGATAGGGATACTCCGGCTGAATATGGAGCCTCGAAAAGAATTGAGTGCCGGAAACGTTGGTTATATCATTTCCGGTATAAAGACCTCCAAGGAGGTGAAAGTGGGAGACACCATAACCTCAGTGCAGAATCCCTGCGACAAGGCTATCGAGGGATTCGAGGAAGTCAAGCCGATGGTGTTTGCCGGCGTTTATCCTATAGATGCCGAAGACTATGAAAATTTGAGAGCCTCTTTGGAGAAGCTTCAGTTGAACGACGCCTCCCTCACATTCCAGCCTGAATCGTCGGTGGCTCTTGGCTTCGGTTTCCGTTGCGGATTCCTGGGTTTGCTGCACATGGAGATAATTCAGGAGCGTCTTGGACGGGAGTTCGATATGGATGTGATAACAACCGTTCCCAACGTTTCTTATAAGGTCTATGACAAAAAGGGTAACGTTACGGAGGTGCACAATCCTTCGGGACTTCCCGACCCGAATTTGATAGATCATATCGAAGAACCCTATATAAGGGCCACCATTATAACTCAGGCAGACTATATCGGGCCGATAATGACACTGTGTCTCTCAAAGAGGGGTGAGCTTGTGAAGCAGGAATATATTTCCGGCAACAGAATGGAGCTGACTTTCGACATGCCTTTGGGTGAAATTGTAATAGATTTCTACGACAAGTTGAAGAGTATATCAAAGGGTTATGCCTCCTTCGATTATCATGTGAGCGACTTCAGGGAATCAAAGCTTGTTAAGTTGGATATTCTGCTAAACGGAGAAAGTGTAGATGCGCTTTCCACCCTGACTCATGCAGACAATGCCGTTAAGTTCGGAAGGCGGATGTGTGAGAAACTTAAGGAACTTATCCCCCGTCAACAATTCGACATAGCCATTCAGGCGGCAATCGGGGCAAAGATCATTGCCCGAGAAACGGTTAGACAGGTGAGAAAAGATGTCACTGCCAAATGTTATGGCGGCGACATAACCCGTAAAAGAAAACTTCTGGAGAAACAGAAAGCCGGTAAGAAAAGAATGAAGCAGATTGGAACGGTGGAGGTTCCCCAGAAGGCGTTTCTTGCAGTTTTGAAATTAGACTGACAATAACCCCCTACTAAAAATAAGAAAGATATGAATATCGGTGACAAAATGCCTGAAATTCTGGGTCCGGGAGCGGACGGCAAGGAGATTAAACTTTCTGATTTCCCGGGTAAAAGATTTATAATCTATTTCTATCCCAAGGATCTCACATCCGGTTGTACCATGGAAGCTGAAAGCCTTAGGGACAATTATGAGACTTTCCTTAAAATGGGTTATCAGATAATCGGTGTAAGCAAAGATTCTCCGGAAAGTCACAAAAAATTTGCTGAGGCAAAATCCCTACCTTTTCCATTGGTTGCAGACACAGAGGGGAAATTGTGTGAACTTGCAGGTGTGTGGAAACTTAAAAAGATGTATGGAAGGGAATATATGGGGATAGCAAGAACGACTTTTGTTTGCGACCATGACGGCACTGTGACCGATGTCATAGAGAAAGTTCAGACAAAAACCGCTGCCGACCAACTCTTTAAATTGCTTGAGGGGAGATATTCGATAAATCCTGCCTGAAAGCTATCTTTTCAAATCGTCTTGAGAAATGAAAGAGGGGAGGATATTGGTTGTTGATGACAATCTCGGTATCAGAAAAACCTTGAGTCTCCTTTTACCGCCGTATTTTGAGGCGGTTGAGACAATTGGTAATCCCGCGGAATTGATGTCGGCCATGAGATCATTTAAGCCCGATGTCATCCTTCTTGACATGAATTTCAGGGCGACTGTGAATTCAGGGAATGAGGGTCTTTTTTATTTAAAAGAAATAAAATCACGACATCCCGAAGTTGAGGTGGTTTTGTTCACCGCCTATGGAGATATACCACTCGCAGTGGAGGGAATGAAAAAGGGAGCCTTTGATTTTATTGAGAAACCCTGGGATAACGACAATCTTATTGAAACCCTGAAAAATGCCTGTAAAAAGTCGGGAAGTATAAAGAAAGATCCGGAATCGGACGATACTATTTATTGGGGGGAAACACCAATCATTGCGGAAATAAGGGAGATGGTAAACAAGATAGCTCCCACGGATATGTCTATACTTGTCACCGGTGAAAACGGAGTGGGTAAAGATATTGTCGCAAAAGAGATTTTCCGGAAAAGCGCAAGAAGTGGGAAGCCCTTTGTAGGAGTGGATATGGGAGCTATTGCAGACACGCTTTTCGAGAGCGAGCTATTCGGTCATGTCAAAGGGTCGTTCACGGGTGCTGTGTCAGATCATAAAGGAAAATTCGAACAGGCAGATGGTGGCACTCTCTTTCTTGATGAAATAGGCAACCTGAGCCCCACACTACAGGCCAAGTTGCTGAGAGCGCTTCAAAACAGGGTCATAACAAGAGTTGGCGGAGATAAGGAGATACCTGTGGATATCAGGATAATAAGCGCCACAAATAAGGATCTGAAAAAGGAGGTGGCTGAAGGTCGTTTCCGTGAAGATTTGTTCTACCGACTTGCTGGATTCCAGATTGAAATGCCCCCATTGAGGGAGCGAAGGGCTGACATAACGGGTATGGCCAAGCATTTCCTTGACATATATTCGGAGAAATATCAAAAAAATGTGAGCCGGCTTGATGAGGAAACGATAAACTATCTAAGAGAATATTCCTGGCCGGGAAATATCCGTGAACTGAAACAACAGATAGAGAAAGCCGTGATTTTTGCTGAGGGAGATACTTTGAAGCCGGAGGACTTAAAGGCAGGGAATCCACCGTCTTTACACATGGAGAAATCTCAAAACGAGAAGGCTATGATTTCTGCCGTTCTGGATAAGACAGGCAGAAATATAAGCAAGGCAGCCAAGATTTTGAACATAAGTCGACCAACCTTGTATGCCAAGATGAACAAATATAACCTTTGATTTATGCCCACGGCTATTTGGATAGTAATTGTGGTGGTGTTTGCTGTTTTAGTCGGTTTGATAACCACAGTCATAATTCGACGAAATACAGTCAGAAAAATCAATTATATGTTTGATGCGTTTGAAGACGGGGAAACCAATTTTAAATTCAGAGATGATCATGCTTTAAATAAATCGTTGAATCGCCTGAGGGGGATATTTGAGAGGCAGAAAATTTCAAATGAACAGGAATCTTGGTCAAAGCTTATCCGTGTTCTGACACATGAAATGATGAATACGCTTGCGCCGGTTGTTAGCTTGACTGATTCACTGAACCGGCATGAAAAGATAAGGAACGACGAAACATTAAAGGCAAGTTTAGACATAATCTCTGATTCATCCCGGCATCTTATACAGTTTGTAAATACCTATAGGCAGCTAAATGGCTTGTCAAGACCGGTGAAACGGAAGATAGATCTTATAAAAATTATCGACAAGACTGTGAAACTCAATGAACCGTTATTGGCAGAGAAGAATGTAACCCTCTCCAGGCATTTTCCTGATACTGCAGTAATAGTTTATGCAGATGAGTTCCAGATTTCGCAGGTGATTCAGAACCTGATAAAGAACGCGTGGCAGGCAGATGCCCGAAATATTGAGTTCCGGTTAAAGATACTATCAGATGATACAGTGGTCTTATGGGTAAGGAATGATGGGATGCCGATTCCCGTTGAATCACAGGAGCAGATCTTCATACCGTTCTATACAACTAAGGAGGATGGCACCGGTATAGGGTTGAGTGTTTGCCGACAGATTATGCGTTATCATAAAGGTTCAATAGAATTGTTGAGAAGCAATTCATCTGAGACCATTTTCGAACTTACCTTTATTTGAATATATTGATCCGGATTAATTAAGCAATTTAAGTTCGCAATTTTATGCAATCCGTTAATATTCAACATCTCCCATGTTGTAGGAGGGGTTTGACCTCTCTTTTATTCCCGGGCTGCAAGCCTTCCCGGGGCTTCTTGCCGCAAGGTTGGATATCTTTAGCTTCTTCGAAGCTTCTTTTTGACAAGACTTTATAAACATACTAAACTTAAGTTCTTTAATTATTAAGAACAAAAGAGATAATAATGTTGTGAGTTGCCGGTTTTGAGGATTGTTTAAAGACAATAAAACCTAATTAAATGATACTAGGTGTACGAAAATGGACAACAGTCCGTTTACGTACACCTTTTCATTTATTTAATTTATTGCAGATTAGTAATTTATAATTTTGGCACGCACATTGTAAAATGTTTTGGTAAAACATACTTAAACTGATTTGAGATTTTAAGGATGGATAGAGAATTAACAAAAAAGGAAAAACTAAAAGAGAAAAAAAAGATCTTTTATAAGATATCTGCAGGAATCCTGGCGTTTGGAGGTCTGGTGACCGGAATAGTGTTTATTTTCGAAAACGGTATTAATGAGGATAAGTTGCAAATTGCCACAGCCGAGAGGGCTACTATGGAAAGCAGTGTCACGGCGTCCGGGAAGGTTGTGCCCTTGTATGAACAGTCGATAGTATCTCCGGTAGCGACAAAAATCCTTGAGGTGTATTGTGAGGAGGGTGACTCAGTTTCTATGGGCCAGTCTCTGTTGAGGCTTGACCTTGAATCTGCCGAGATTGAATTGAGACGGCTTTCCGACGAGGTGTCTATGAAAAATATTGAGTTGGAACAAACCGCCTTGAACAACGAGACCTATCTCACGGATTTGGAAATGAAGATAAAGACGAAAGAGATGTCTGTGAATCACCTCAAGGCCGAGGTGGCGAATGAAAAAAGATTAGACAGCATAGGGAGCGGCACGGGTGATAAGATACGTGAGGCTGAGTTAGCCTATTCGACGGCGCTGCTCGAGTTGGAACAGATGAAGACACAACTTGTGAATGAAAGGAAAGCACACTCGGCATCCTATAAAAGCAAACAACTTGAGGGAGCTATCTCGCAAAGAAACCTTCATGAGATGGAAAGGACACTTGAAGACGCCAGAATCAAGGCTCCCAAACCGGGAATTGTGACTTTTCTAAATAAAGAATTGGGAACAAGTATCAGTGCAGGAGAAAAGCTGGCGGTCGTATCCGACCTTTCCCATTTCAAAATCACTGCAGAAATTCCTGAAAGCAAAGCCGGCTTAATTTCAGTGGGATCAATCGTGAAGGCCCGGTTTAACAACAATATCCTTGAGGGGAAGATAACCAGTATTTCCCCACAAAGCCAGAACGGGATGATTGAATTCAATGTTTTGCTTGATGACGACAAAAACAAAAACCTGCGGTCGGGACTAAGGGCAAATCTGGATGTCATTTTCGATGTGCATGAAAATGTTGTAAGGATTCCGAATGCCCAGTTCTTTCAGGGTCCTGGCAACTATAATTTGTTTGTTAAAGTGGCGCCTGACAAATTGGAACGCAGGTATGTCACATTGGGTGATAGTAATTTCGATTACATAGAAGTGATCAATGGGATAGAACCGGGCGAGGAAGTGGTGATAACCGATTTAAGCGAGTATGCCGATAAAAGGACTATTACATTGAAGAGAAAGTGAACCCTACATTTTCAAAATCATTGCATAAGAATAAAACATAAATAATAATATGGAAATAATAAGATTGAAAGACGTAAACAAAGTCTATCGCACCAAGGAGATAGAGACGTTGGCCTTGGAGAACGTTAATCTCGAAATCCGGAAGGGTGAGTTTGTGAGCATAATGGGACCTTCCGGTTGTGGAAAAACGACACTCTTGAATATCATAGGGTTGCTTGACAAACCCACTTCCGGTGTGGTGAGGATCAGTGATAAAGATACCACGGTGATGGATGATTCCAAATTATCTGAATTCAGAAATAAAAATATAGGATTCGTTTTCCAGAGTTTCCATCTGATCCCTTCTCTTAATGTAATGGAAAATGTGGCGATCCCCCTGATATATCGCGGAGGAGTATCCGGTAGTGAAAGAAAAAAAATTGTGACTGATGTGTTGACTAAACTTGGATTAAGCCATCGGCTCCGTCATTATCCCGGCCAGTTGTCGGGAGGACAGTGCCAGAGGGTTGCCATAGCCAGAGCCATTGTAGGAGACCCTGAAATAATACTTGCGGACGAGCCCACCGGCAACCTTGACTCACAGATGGGGAAAGAGGTGATGGATATACTTCATCAATTAAACAGAGAGGACGGAAAAACCATCGTGATGGTGACCCACAATGAGCACCAGGCACGTGAAACCGACAGAATAATCCGATTCTTTGACGGTCGTCAAGTTATATGAAAAACCACATAAGAAGATATCTATGAATTATATAAAACAGATACTATTTGAATTGAAGTACCAGAAGATGGTTACCTGGATATCTATCAGCGGAACCGCGCTTGCCATCTTCATGGTGATGTCGGTTTATCTGACCCAAAGCTTGTATACTTTTGAAATGGCACCCGCATCCAAGCGTAATATGATTCTTACAGGTAAAGGAATGCATATGCAGTCGATTAACGGGAATAGTATGTCGGCAAGCGAAACTATGAACCATAATCTGGCTTTGAATATATACGGGAAACTCGATGGAATAGAAAAAATTTCTTTGGTAAATCCGGGACGCGGTGCTTCAGACGCCGGCGTAAAAAACGGACCATCAGTCTCGGTGGAGACATTAGGTGTGGATAATGAGTTCTGGAAATTATACGATTATAAGTTCATTTCCGGAAAACCATTTGACAAAGGTGATATTGAGACAGGAAATAATTTTGCAATCCTCAAAGAATCAGTTGCAAAAGCTCTGTTCCATGGCACAGACGTTGTCGGTGAAACGATCGAAATTGACAACATACCTTACACTGTTAGGGGAGTAATCGAGGATTCCTTCATTCTCTTGCCCGACGGCAAGGTGAATATCTTTACAAATTATAAGCATGACGGAGCTTCGAGTGGAGAAGATGAAATAAATGGGCCAACCAAGGTGCTCATGCTTATGAAGCCAGGGGTAGATCCCGATTATATAAAACAACAGGTAAGTAAAAAATATGAAGATGCAAACCGTGAATTGTTAAAATTAGATATAGAATTGGTCTATCATCAACAGCCCTATACATCCGAAGAGATCGCGATAGGCGGTTTCGGAAGCAATTCCGATCCCGAAATAACTGAAAGAAAGAAGGAGTTTGCGCTCATCTATGCACTGTTGTTGTTGTTACCCGCAATAAACTTAAGCAACATGACAAGGAGCCGCCTGATTCACAGGGTGACCGAAATTGGAGTCAGACGGGCATTCGGTGCAAAAAGGGTGAGTATCGTCTCTCAAATTTTTTCAGAAAACCTGTTGATGACATTTATAGGAGGATGTATCGGCTTATCCCTCAGCTTTCTTTTCCTCGCGTTTTTGAGTAGATACTTCATTCCAATCAACGTCCCGGGTAATTATTTGCTGGAGGAGTCTTCAAAGGTATCTTCCGTTGTATGGCATCTTTTTAATTTCAAAGTTTTCTTTATTGCGATTGGTGGGTGCTTTATATTAAACGTTTTGAGTGCAACCCTTCCATCCTGGAGGGCATCGTTGATGCAACCCGCCACGGCAATATCCAAATCAAAACAATAAGACAATGAAAAGAGCATTATTAAGCCAGATGGCTCATGAATGGAAAACCAATATATGGTTTGTGATTGAACTGGTTATAGTTACTTATGCCATCTTGTTTCTTTTGCTGTTATTGTGGTCAACAAGCAAAGGAATATTTGATCCAAGAGGATTCAGTCCGGATAATGTTTATTCCATTGACGTTCGAGGTGTGTCGGAATCAAGCCCATACTACCTTCCGGAATATGAAGAAAATTTTTTAGAAGACCGGGAGGAACTGATAAGAAGACTAAAAGAGAATCCCAATGTGGAATATGTGAGCCTGCATAACAATTTCCTTCCTTATCAACTAAGCTGGATCGGTAGTGGCATAAGGTTCGAGGGTCCGGATTCAATAATTTATTCAGGTAATTTCAGGTATGCCGAACCTGATATAATAAAATTATTGGATATCAGGAGTGTGACAGGGAAAAGCCAGGATGAACTCGTGGCAATCCTTGAACGTGGTGAGATTTTGATATCACCCGATGCGGATTTTGAAGAGGTGAACGGGCCGATAGAAAAATTTGCGGGCAAGACAGTGTATGTACATGGACAGGAAGAAAACAGGACAAAAATAGGAGATATAGTTTACAGTATTAAACGTGAGGACTTTCAGAATGCACCAAATAGCGTAATACTTCCACTTCAGGGGAATAGCAGATGGAATAACATTATCCTTAAGGTGAAACCCGGCAGGGACAAAGCTTTTGAAGAGGATTTCTATTCCGATTATGACCTTACCCATCTACGAAACGTGTACTTCACGAATTTAAAAAGCCTTGTGAAGATGGGAGAAAGCCTGAATATGGAAACGAATATCAAAATTAGGCTGATAATAGGCATTTCCACCTTCTTCCTTATTACCATCTTTCTGGGACTTTTAGGCTCCTTCTGGTTTAGGGTGCAGCAAAGAGTCAGTGAAATCGCCATCAGAAAAACTTTTGGTGCCACAAATAAAGAACTGTTCCAAAGAATTATCGGTGAGGGGTTATTGCTTCTGGTTGGAGCTATAATCATAGCATCCGCGTGCATCTGGCCCTTTATAGGAAGAATAAGTGAAAAGACCGGGGAGAAATGGTATATGTTCCTTACGGTTGAGGCTATCACTGCAGGATTAATTGCCATAGGAATCATTTTGAGTCTTTGGTATCCGGCGTGGCGTGCCATGAAGATAGAACCTGCCATAGCAGTCAAAGAGGAATAAATATGCGAGGATTTCTTTTATTACTATACATTTGTTCTTCATGCTTAGGTGCCGTGGGGGGAGAGACAAACACAGTGTCTCTTTCCCTTACGGATGCCATGGCGAGAGCCCGAACTAACAGTGTCAACGCAGAAGTTGCGCTCAATCAGCTTAAAAGCGCCTACTGGACTTATCGATCCTACAAAGCCGAATTACTCCCCGAACTCTCTTTATCGGCATCCCTTCCCTCATACTACCGGCAATACACCCCTTACATGAACAATGAGGGCAGCTACACCTTTGTGGCCAACCATTATCTGCAGATGGATGGTGAAATCTCCCTAACTCAGAATATATGGCTGACAGGAGGAAAACTGTCGGTGAACACATCGCTGGATTTTTACCGACAATTGAGCAACGGGCCTTTCAACAGATTCATGTCGCTGCCGGTGGCCTTGACTTTGACACAGCCTATCTTCGGGGTTAACAATATAAAATGGGACCGGAGGATTGAACCGGTGAGATATAAGGAAGCGCAGGCTGCCTTTTTAAGTGCCACAGAGGAGGTGGCGCTGACCGCAATCCAATATTATTTTTCCCTTCTGATGGCGAAAGAGAATCTTTCCATCGCCACACAAAATCTTGAGAATGCCGACAGACTCTATAATGTGGCTAAAGAAAAGAGGGAGATGGGGAGGATAAGTCAGAACGACCTTCTTCAGATGGAACTTAACCTCTTGGATTCAAAGACTGAATTGACCGATTGTGAAAGCAGCTATAAGAGCGCGATGTTTCAACTTATATCATTCCTTGATTTTGAGGAGGGTACTCTTATCAATACGGAAGATCCCCCTGAGGCTCCCCATATAGAGATAGCTTATCAGGATGCTTTGGAGAGAGCAACGGAAAACAACAGTTTCTCAAAAAATATGTTGAGACTCCAGCTTGAGGCGGATTATGCCGTAGCGAGGGCCAAAGGTTCCCAAAGAGAGATCAATTTGTTCGCACAGATCGGATATACCGGCACCGACCACAGGTTTGGGGGGAGCTATGAGAATCTTAAAAGCAATCAGGTCGTGCAACTTGGTTTTGAGATCCCGTTGGTTGACTGGGGGAGAAGAAGAGGCCAGGTAAAGGTGGCACAGAGCAATAAAAAGCTTGTGGAAAGTCAGGTGAGGCAACAAACCCAAAATTTCCGGCAGGACCTGTTTATCCTGATAGAGAGATATTCAAACCAGCTTCAACAGGTAATTGCCGCCAAAAGAGCCGATGAAATAGCCCGTCAAAGATATGCCACGAATGTGGAAACCTTTTTGATCGGAAAGATCTCCACACTTGACCTCAATGATTCGCGTGTCACAAAAGATGAGGCCAGGAGAAACTATGTGAATGAACTTTTCATGTTCTGGTATTACTATTATCAGATCAGGAGCCTCACGCTTTGGGATTATGAAAATAATTCTCCCATTGATGCCGACATCGAGTCAATCTTGAAAAATTAGTGTAATTTTACATCATGATTCTCGTAATTGACGATGACGAGTCGATCAGACTATCCCTGGGACTGATGTTGAAAAGGGTTGGATATGACTGCGACGTGGCAGCCAATCCCGATGAGGCTTTGCAAAAAGTGAGACAACGTCATTACGATCTTATCCTGATGGATATGAACTATAGCCGTGACACCAGCGGCCGCGAGGGGATTGAATTGCTGATGAAGACAAAGATCTTCCAGCCTGAGACACCGGTGATTTTAATTACTGCCTGGGGAAGTATCGAGCTTGCGGTCGAAGGGATGAAGGCCGGAGCCTATGATTTCATCACGAAGCCATGGCATAATCTGCTTCTGCTGCAAAGGATAGAGACGGCACTCAAATTGAACTCCAATGTGAAGGTTGAATCTGAGGAGGGTTTTGACAGGAGCGGAATTATCGGCAATAACAGTGCTTTGAAAGAATTGCTCGCTACAGTCGAGAAAATAGCTCCCACTGAGGCTCCCGTTTTGATACTTGGAGAAAACGGCACAGGCAAGGAGCTTATAGCAAATGCGATCCATAACAACAGCAAGCGTCGCAACAATCCCTTTGTTATGGTGAACCTGGGAGGAATTTCCCAATCACTTTTTGAAAGCGAGATGTTCGGTCATGTAAAGGGAGCTTTCACGGGAGCCGTTTCCGACCGAAAGGGTAGATTTGAATTGGCAGATAAGGGAAGTATCTTTTTGGATGAGATAGGTGAACTTGATCCCGGAAGTCAGGTTAAGTTATTGCGGGTGCTTCAGGAGCATAAATTTGAACCCCTGGGGAGAAGCATTCCGAAAAAGGTGGATATAAGGGTGATTTCAGCAACGAATGCCGATATCCCGGCAATGGTGAGTGAAAAAACATTTCGTGAGGACCTTTACTACAGGATCAATCTTATAACTTTGCGGGTTCCCCCCTTAAGGGATAGGAGGGATGATATACCCCTCCTTGTCAGACATTTTATTTCAAATGCATGTGGTGCAAACGGGATAAGGGTTCCCGAGATAGATTCAGAGGCTATGGATGTGTTATGCCGTCTGCCTTATCCGGGGAATATCAGGGAGTTAAAAAATATTGTGGAAAGAGCGGTGATTACGGGAGGAGCCACGCTGACAAAGAAGGATTTTGAGCCGTTTACGGCCTCCTTGGTTTCAAAGCAAAACATCTCCTCCAACAGTCTTGATGATATTGAAAGAAAGGCACTCCGGGAGGCTATGGAGAGATCCAACGGGAATTACACGCAGGCGGCTCGGATCTTGGGAGTGACCCGGCAGACTCTCTACCGTAAACTTGAAAAACATGGCATGAAATGAGACAGCCTCTAAGTTTCATCATCTTGTCTTTATGTTTCGTGGCATTGACCGTAATGGCCATTGTGGGAGACATCCCTTACTGGGCATGGTTTTTGCCGGTGGGAACGGGAATTTTTGCAACGCTGATAATTTTCCGAGGAATATGGCTGCCTCACGCCATTGTCGTGAGAGGTATGGAACTTATTCAATCGCAGGATTACAACAATCGTCTTGTCAAGGTGGGTGAACCGACTTCCGACAGGATTGTGAGCCTGTTTAACTCACTTATAGACAAGCTTCGGGCAGAACGCCTACAGACCAAAGAACAGGAAAGCCTTTTGCAGCTTTTGATAGAGGCATCGCCTTTGGGGGTTGTGATGCTTGATTTCGACAACAGGATCTCTATGACGAACCGAGCATTCCTCAAAATTTTCGGGATTAAGTCGCAAGATTCGATTTCCGGGAGGATGTTGTCGGAACTTGAAAACGATCTTGTACCGGAAATGACGAAGGTGCCTTTGGGAAACGCCGAAATAATTCGGAAAGGAAATTTGCATATCTACAGAATTTATCATCTTAATTTCATTCAGGAAGGTTTCAAACGGGAATTCTTTCTTATAGAAAGTCTCGAAGAGGAGATACGCAAGGCCGAGAAGATTGCATACGAGAAAGTGATCCGCACCATTTCTCACGAGGTAAACAATTCGATGGGAGGTGTGCGTTCCGTGCTGGAAATTATTGCAGAGACCACTACAGATGAGGAAATAAAAAGGGTGGTGGAAAGTTGCGAGCATCGTTGTGAAAGCATGGGCAACTTCATCAGGGAATATGCGGATGTGGTGAAACTTCCGGAACCAAATTTACAAATGATAGAGTTGGGGAAAGAGTTAGATGGAATCTTTCCTTTTCTCCAAAGAATGATTCCGGGAAATATTGAATTGATATATAATAAAAGAGAAGACGACTTTTTTATAAAAGCTGATTCGGGATTATTGCAGCAGGTCATTCTAAATATCGTGAAGAATGCCGTGGAAAGTATTCGGGAAAAGGGCGTCATAGAGATAAATGTCACAGGAGATGAAAGGGAAGTTGTTCTCACGATTTCCAACAACGGCGCGCCTATAGACCAATCCATATCGAATCAACTGTTCACACCTTTCTTTACCACCAAACCAAACGGGAAGGGGATAGGTCTCACATTGGTAAGAGATGTTTTGAGCCGTCATTCAGCAGAGTATTCTCTTTCAACGGGCACTGACGGTATTACCCGGTTTGTCATTTCATTTCCGGCTTAGTCTGTTTTTAGAGAAATTTGCTTCCGTATTGTAAAGATTGTAAGGGGAGGGGTTTACAAAAGTGTAAAGTCTTTACACTTTTCAAAATTTCCAAATTAGGTCAATATTCAGAAAATCAACTAAATATCAATTTTGGCACGCTTGATGTAAGAAAAAGAGTGTAAAATTGATATAATGTTGAGAAAATTGATTGTTTTAATATTTTTGATCCCGGGATTGACAGAGACCGTTTTTGGTGTCAGATCTCCGATGTCGCTCCATGATTGCATGGAGTATGCAATATCGAAATCCACGAAAATAAAAATTCAGAAGGCCGACATAAGCGACCGGAGACTTGAAATACGGAATGCGGTTCTCAGCGCTTTCACACCTTCGGTAAGTGCATCAACTTCTGCATATTATAACTTCGGACGAAGCATCGACCCTCAAACCAACACTTATTTTAACCAGACCTCATTCCATAACAATTATTCTCTTAATGCCTCAATTGACCTTTTCGACGGCCTTTCGGCTGTAAACAATATAAAGATTTCCAAAACGGGACTTCTGATTTCCAAATCACAGGAAAAAAAGGAGGAGGCTGATATATGTCTGGCTGTGATGGAGGCGTACTATAATGTGGTTTATTACAACAGACTTGCCTGCGTCTATGAGGGATTGGTTGAAAATGCCACCCAAAATCTCAATCTTGCCAAACGCCAGGAGGAATTGGGAGTGAAAGGATATGCCGATGTCGTTCAGATGGAGGCGGACCTTGCCGACAGGGAGTATGATTTTATCTCAACCGAGAATATGGCCAAAGATCAGTTGATGACCCTCAAGTCACTTTTGTTCTGGGATGAAGATGAAGAGTTGGTCATTGTGGAATCGCTGCCCCCTTTTATCGAAAACGTTTTTGATCCTGACCATATCATCTCTCTGGCTCTCGGAAACAATCCGGAGGTGAAAAGTGCGATTTGGATGGCAGAGAATGCCAAAAGGGACTACAGGGTGGCTAAATGGCAACTATTGCCCACTGTCAGCCTTTATGGAGGGTGGAGCACCAGTTATTATACCTATACGGGATATAACTCCCCGTCTTACAGGAGTCAGTTTAGAAACAATATGGGGGAATATATTCAATTGGGTGTTTCTCTACCGATTTATGACAGATTAAATGGAGTGACCAACATACAGAAGAAGAAACACGCCTACAACAATGCGAGACTTGAACTTGAACAGAAGAAAATGGATGTTGAAATGGAGGTGAAAAGGGCGATTCAAGACTGCAGGGGAACCGCAGTGGCCTACCGGCAGGCATTAAAGAAATCGAATGTTCAGGAGGAGGCTTATCGCTTGAATCAAAAAAAATTGGAGGAAGGGTTGATTTCTCCTATCGAGTTCCAGACTGCGAATGATAACTATCTTAAGGCAAAAGCCGATGAGATGAACTCGCTTTTCAAGTATCTTATCAAGGAGTCTGTGGTGAAATATTACAGTGGCATAGAATATATCGATCAATAAAATGGATAGGGAATTACCAAAAATAAAAGGGATCCGGAAGGCCTTTACAAAAAAGTCGTTGCCATGGTGGGGGGGCTCCATATTGGTTATATTTATAATCGTATTGTTGGCCACGACCAGCGGCAACAGTATGAAAGTGGATAAAGAGAGTGTCACGACTGCCCGCGTGGAAAGGGGGGAATTTAATGACTATACAAGGATCACCGGGAGTGTCCAGCCATTGGTGTCGGTTCAACTGTCGCCTCATGAAGGAGGAATCGTGCAGGAAATCTTGATAGAGGAGGGTTCAAAAGTGAAGGCGGGAGATCCCATACTTGTGTTGTCGAATGATAACCTCGATCTCCAGATATTGAATGCGGAAGCCGAGCTTGCAGAAAAAGAGAATATCCTGCGTAACACCATGATTCAGATGGAGCAGCAGAAACTGTCGGTAAGGCAGGAGGAGCTACAGCTTTCTACGGAAGCGCAGAGAAATCTTCGCAATTATAAACAACAGGAATCGCTCTATAAAGATAAGCTTATCCCCAAGGAGGATTATCTTAAAGCAAAAGAGGATTATGAGCTTTCACAGAAAAGATATGAGCTGGTTAAAGAGCGTTCCGTGCAGGATTCGCTATATAGAAGCGTGGAAATCCAGCAGATGCAGCAGAGTCTTAGCAACATGCGTCTTAACATGGAAATGATAAGAGGCAGAAAAGAAAAACTGATAGTACGGGCGCCTATCGATGGGGAATTAGGTCTATTGGATGTGAATCTGGGCCAGTCGGTTGGCGAGGGAGCCATGATCGGACAAATTAATTCAATAGATACATATAAACTGGAAACCCAGATAGATGAACACTATATTGACAGGGTGGTTCCAGGTTTGATAGCAAACTTCGACCGTCAGGGAAAACGATATGAGATGGTCTTGAGAAAGGTGTATCCCGAAGTGAGGGAAGGTAAATTTAAGGCTGATTTCAAATTTGAGGAAGAACCGAATAACCTTAGGAGAGGCCAGACCTTCTATCTCGACCTCCAATTGGGACAACCTGAGGAAGCGGTGATAATACCACGGGGCACGTTTTACCAGAAAACGGGAGGTCGGTGGATCTATGTGCTTGATAAAAACGGCAATAAGGCAACAAGGAGGGAAATAAAGATCGGTAGGCAGAATCCTCAATACTATGAGATCACCGAGGGTCTTGAACCCGGAGAGCAGGTGATAATCTCCTCGTATGACAGATTCGGAGATAATGAAACACTTATCTTGTAAATTAGAAATTAGCAATTATTAATTAGCAATAATTCTACAGTTATGATAAAAGTAAATAATCTTTCAAAAATCTTTCGCACAGACGAAATAGAGACAACAGCCCTAAACGGGGTGTCAATGGAAATCAAGGATGGAGAATTTGTGGCCATCATGGGTCCGTCGGGATGCGGCAAATCCACTTTGCTCAATATTCTCGGACTGCTTGACAATCCTTCTGACGGGAGTTACAAGTTTGATGAAACAGAAGTGTCGGGACTAAAGGAAAAGGACAGGACAAAATTCAGGAAAGGCAATATAGGTTTTGTATTTCAGAGTTTCAATCTGATTGAAGACCTCAATGTGTTTGAGAATATCGAGTTGCCATTGAAATATCTGAACATCTCATCTTCAGAAAGGAAGAAAAGAGTGACAGAGATCATGAAAAGGATGAACATCAGTCATCGGGCAAAACATTTCCCCCGTCAGCTTTCGGGAGGTCAGCAGCAGCGTGTGGCGATTGCCAGGGCCGTTGTTTCAAATCCCAAACTGATTCTTGCCGACGAGCCAACTGGAAATCTTGATTCCAAGAATGGTCTTGAGGTAATGAACCTGCTTACTGAGCTTAATCATGACGGCACCACCATCGTAATGGTGACCCACTCTCCTAAGGATGCTGCCAAAGCCCAGCGCACCATCGATCTGTTAGACGGGAAAATTGTTTCAGATATTTCAAATGATCTATAAGAGCTTTTTCTAACTTCTCCCGGAAGAAGAGGGGGATAGATTGAATGAAATCAAAAGAATTAAATTAGAAATGAAACTTTTTCATAAAGGAAAAACCTTAGCTTCCACATTACTTAATATAATAGGACTGACATTTGCGTTCGCGGCTCTTTATATTATAATCGTTCAGGTTCATTACGACTTTAGCCATAACAAAGGTATAAAGGATAGTGAAAGAGTTTATGAACTTTTACACAAGGATTTTTATGATGAAAGTAAATTGGCTTCTTATATAAATCGTCCCATTCCTGAAAAAATAATCCAAGAGTTGCCGATAGTTGAAAAGGGTGGCCCCATAAAGTTGTCGCCCTTTCAGGAGGATCTATATCTGACAGAAAATTCCGACCCCATTCATGTCAAGAATTACCTGTCAACAGTTGGTGGACTTGAAACGATAGGTGTGGAGCTAATAGAGGGAAGATGGGAAGATTGGATCCCGGGGTGGAGCACTATACTATTAACAGAATCATTGGCATCCAAGTTAGGAGTGCATGCAGGCGACATGGTCAAATTTTTATCCATAGGGAGTACGCAATTCGAGGAAGCCAAGGTTGCAGCTGTTTTTAAAGATATGCCGGAAAATAGTGATTTCCCTTTGACATGGGTTTATAATATCGGCTCAGAAAACATGGATTCTTTATCGGAATGGTCTTATGATTACTATGTAAAGTTCAAGCCCGGGCTCACTGAAGAGGAAATCAATGCCGCATTAGGTGATTATTTGTTAAACGGGAATCTTGGGGAGTACCTGACCAGCGGGTGGGGAGTAAAGAAGGAAGAGTTGGAGCTGGATAGAGGATTCATATTTTTTCCAATTCAAGACACTTATCTTAATCCTCTGGTGATTTCTCAAAATCAAAAAGGGAACAAAACCACCACCCTTACTCTTTTAGGTGTGGCTATTCTAATCACAATCATTGCTTTTATCAATTATTTCAATTTCTTTTTCGCACTAATGCCGGTGAAATTGAAAGAGATAAACACTCGTAAAATATTAGGAGGCAGCCGCTCAAGGTTGATAATGTCAATGGTGTTGGAATCACTTTGTTATGTGTTTATGGCCTTGGGTTTGGGCGCCGTACTGGTTGTTATATTTTCACATTCACCCTATTCAGATCTTATCAGCACCTCGGTGGTTTTCAAATATCATTGGGGAATGACCTTCATCACTATCGGGACTGCGGTAGTCATAGGGATGCTTTCTTCTCTTTTCCCAGCCTATTATATAACCACATTTAATCCTGCAATGGCATTGAGGGGAAGTTTCACATCTTATGGAAGGGGCAATATGTTTAGAAACGGTTTAATAGGATTTCAATTCACTGTTTCTATCATATTGTTGATATGTGCAATCGTTATAAACCATCAAAGGAATTTCATGTTGCATCATGATTTGGGCTTTGAAAGGGATAATTTGCTGACTGTTAGCGTGACAGGAGCGATATCCGCAAAGTCTGAAATGGTTGGTGATCGCCTGAAAGAGGATCCCGCGATCAGTGACGTGACCTGGGCAGACGGACCTGTCGTGGCAAACGAACGCATGGGTTGGGGCAGGGGTTATAATGGAGAGAATATAACTCTTATAGTCTATCCGGTGGCAACCAATTTTCTTCAGTTTATGAACATTCCAATTATTGAGGGGAGAGACTTCGTGAGGTCGGATGTTGAGAGTGAAAACGGTTTGTTTATTTTAAACGAAGCTGCCAAAAACAAGTTTGATTTGAAAATAGGAGACAGGTTTAACGGACACCGGGATGAACCGGCAGAAATCATAGGGTTTGCCAAAGACATTAATTACTTGCCGCTCAGAGAGGACGGAGGGGCCTTCTGTTTCTATCAGTTCGGGAAATTTCCATGGAGAAACTTGCAACAGTTATATGTTAGGGCCACTCCCAATGTCAATCTCTTTGAGGTAAAAGAGAGGATTGCTAAAATATTAAGCGAGATAGATCCCACATTGAGTGAAACCCAGTGGGATGTTCAATTCTTTGACGACACGTTGGAAGAGTTTTATGTAAAAGAGAAGAATCTTTCAAAACTCATAAATCTCTTCACTTTGTTGTCTATAGTAATCTCCTTGATGGGTGTGTTCGGTCTTGTGATGTTTGACACGGAACGAAGAAAAAAAGAGATAGGCATAAGGCGTGTGAACGGTGCAACCGTTAAAGAGATTCTTGGGATGTTCAATCTCAAGTTCATAATAATTGTAATTGTAAGTTTTATTATTGCAATTCCTTTAAGTTATTGGATTATTTCTGTTTATCTTGAATCATACGCTTATAGGACGCCGATCTATATATGGGTGTTTTTTGTGGCGTTCCTTGCAGTGCTTTTTATTACTACCGGCGTTGTTACCCTTCGGTCTTACAGTGCAGCGATTGAGAATCCGGTTGATGCTTTAAAAACAGAATAAGATTATGAAAAGAGACAGTATAATTAAAATCCTTTCTTTGGGTTTGGGGCTTACCGTCGGGATAATCCTTATCGGCAAAATCTTTTATGAACTGAGTTATGACACAGGGTATAAGGATTCGGAACGGATTAACGCCATAATAATGAACATAAACCGGGAGAAAGACAGTTATACGTTCCCTCAGGTGAGCGGTGGTGTTGCCCCCTCGTTTAAAGCCGAAATTCCCGCAGTAGAGGCTGCCACAAGAACCACATGGTATGGCGGAAATACAATAAGCGATGAGGAGGGCAACGAATATCCTATATCAAGCGTTGCCGCCGACAATAACTTTTTTGAAGTATTCGAACAACGGATCATCAAGGGGAATCCAAAAGAAATTCTGGATAATCCCGATATGGTCATGGTGTCGGAATCTTTTGCCGAGATTTTGGGTGGGCCTGAGACAGCTATGGGGAAGGTGCTTTCAGAAAAAGGGAATCAGGACCAAAAGTTTATCATTGGAGGCATTTATGAAGACTTCAAACCCTATGGAAGTATAAAGCCGGATATAATCTTTTCATTGAATCTGCTGCCTGAAAGCAGCACATTAAACTGGGAAGGCAACGAGCAATATAAAGGTTATATCAAGTTGAGAAAGGGAGTTGATCCCTCCTCCCTGAAAGATGCCATAGTCGATATGCAGTTAAGGCACATGGATATGGAATCTATGAAAAAATATGGAATGGACATTTGGTTTACAATGGAATCGCTCCCTTCCTTGCACCGAACGGAACCTAAAATAAAAAGCGGTATCATCATACTTTCCATCGTTGCGTTCTTAATCATCACGGTTAGTCTCCTCAACTATATCCTTGTGGTGATTTCAGCGTTGGTGCGTCGTTCACGGGAAATGGGTATCCGAAAATGTTACGGGGCCGTCAGGTCTTCCATTTACAAGATGCTTTTCAGAGAAAGTTTATGGCAGATTGTGGCTGCGCTTGCGTTGGCCGGGGTACTGATATTCTTTGGGAGAAATCTCATCAAGGATCTCACCGGCTATACCTTCATGGAGCTTTTGGTTCCGCAGTCAATTCTTGCAATCGCTATAGTGATGGCACTGGTGCTATCGTTCTCGGTTATTATACCTGCCATAGTCTATATGAAAGTTCCTATTGCCGAGGCAATCAGAGGATATAGCGAAAACAGCCGGAAATGGAAGGTTGCATTGTTGTCGGTACAGGTGATGGTGAATATCTTTATTGTCTGCTTTATTATTATCATTTCATTGCAGTATCACAAGATCAATACACTCAATCCCGGGTATGATTCAGACAATATCGTTTATTTCAGGTATTATTCACCTGAATCTTCGGATTACAGGAGAATCATCGAGGCTTTAAGAAAAGATCCTGAGATAGAAAACGTTGGGGTTGCCGGTTCAATGTTGTTCCGGGGGGCTTCGGGGAACAATATAACCCCTGTGGAGGGAGATGAAGATAACAGAATCAATATTGCTGATTTGATGCCTTCCACTCCGGAAATATTCGATATTTATAACATCAATTTTTTAGAGGGTAGAAAACCGGAGAAATATAGAGAGCTGGCAGTGAGCCGCAAGCTTGTGGAAAAAATGCAGGACCAAGGTTTCTGGCTCGACGGAGCTGTGGGGAAACAGTTGTTTGTCTCCAGTTATGAAGACAATCTGTTCACTGTTTCAGGTGTGTTTGATAATTTCCTGTTGGGCAATCTATTATACGCTGAAGAGAGACCTGTTATATGGCCCTACGGATCTCTTGACCATAATAATCAATTTTTTATGAATGTGGTCATTAAATTAAAGGAGATGTCGCCGGATGCCTTGAAGAGAATTAAGGATATTGTGGATCCCTTGATTGGAGACAGCGAGATCAGCGTGGAGGTGCTGAGGGAGGATATGAGGCATATCTACGATGAAAGTGTCAAGATAAGGAACGTATTGCTTATCGGCGGTCTTTTCTCATTCCTGATAGCCTTGATGGGATTGATAGCATTCCTGAACGACGAATCGGAAAGACGAAGAAAGGAACTTGCAATCAGAAAAATAAACGGGGCAACGCCACAGGATATCATGAACCTGTTCTATACATTCCTTATAAAGCTTTCACTTGCTTCGGGAGTGGTGGGTTGCATAGGTGCCTATGTTATCGGTAAAGATTGGCTCACCCAGTTCTCGGAGCAGATTTCGCTTTCGCCTTTGATATTCATCGGCGGAACTTTTGTAATCTTGATTATCATTTGTATGGTGGCTTTAATAAATGGGTTAAGGTTCTTGAAAACCAATCCTGTTGAACAGCTGCGTACAGAGTGATTAGTTACGTAATATAGTGAAGAACAGATTAGTTTGGATTTTGGTTATTATGGAAAAAAGCGGGATGACTTGATGGTCATTCCGCTTTTTGCGTAGGGATATCAAAAAATTATTGTATAAGTAAAATGAATTAATAGCTAAATTTTTAGAAGTATTTTGCCACTTCTCTATAGAGTTCGTCACCGGGCATTTCACCTTCAGAACGCCAAACTTCCTGACCATCCTTGTAAATAATGAAAGTAGGATAAGATTCAACGTCGTTTTCTTCAGTGAGCGTCTGATACTTGTCTATATCGAATTGATAAACTGAAGCCCTGTCACCAAGTTTCTCTTTAACTTGCTCAACAACCGGCATCATTCTTTGGCAGTGAGGGCACCATGATGCAAAAAATTCTACCAAAAC
>JAFLTM010000012.1 GCA_022509225.1 Muribaculaceae bacterium | reverse complement strand
GAAGGGTTCAAGATCGGTGCCGACGATTATATCACAAAACCTTTCTCAATGGAGGAACTTGTTTTCCGTATCGGTGCAATTTTACGTAGAGTCAAAGGTAAAAAAGACAAAGAGATAACGCTTTACCGTATCGGTCGATACACTTTCGATACCCAAAAACAGGTCTTGATTTCAAAAGAAAAAACCCAGAAATTGACAACAAAGGAATCGGAGCTGCTTGCACTGCTCTGTTCGCATGTGAATGAAATTCTTGAAAGGAATTTTGCACTCAAGACCATTTGGATCGATGATAACTATTTCAATGCAAGAAGCATGGATGTTTATATCACTAAACTTAGGAAGCTTCTGAAAGATGATCCCAACATTGAAATAATCAATATCCACGGAAAAGGATACAAACTTATAGCTCCGGAAAGTAAAGACTTATCTGATCAGACTAAATGAGATTTCTCTATTTGATCTACCAGTGGCTGATTGCGGCTCCTCTTTTCATTGTAGCCACATTCATCACTGCCATTGTGACAAGTATAGGCTCAATACTCCTGAATGGTGATTTTTGGGGGTATTGGCCTCCTCACTATTGGTCGAGATTCACTTGCTGGATTTTTTTAATCAGAGTGAAAGTAAAAGGGCGGGAAAACATTGATAAAAAAACCTCTTATATTTTTGTAGCTAACCATCAAGGAGCTTTCGACATCTTTTCTATATATGGATTCTTGAATCACAACTTTAAATGGTTGATGAAAAAAAGCCTTGAGAAGATATTTATGGTCGGAGCTGCATGTCGGAGAGCAAACCATATTTTCGTCGACGACTCAAAGATTGCGGCCATTAAAGAGACTATATCTAAAGCTGAATCTACTCTTAAAGATGGAATGTCGCTGGTGATTTTTCCTGAAGGAAGCCGTTCATGGGACGGGAAGATGATTCCCTTTAAAAGAGGTGCATTCATGCTTGCTTCCGAGTTCAACCTCCCTGTGGTGCCTGTCACTATTGAAGGGAGTTTCGCACGTATGCCGAGATATACCTATCAAATAACTCCGGGGAAAATTATACTGACTATACATCACCCCATCTTGCCCGGCCCCAAAGGATTTAATACCAAGCAACTGATGGCAGATTGCAAAACTGCCATAGAATCGGGTCTGAAGCCTGAAAACCTGGGTGAAAGTTCAGGTCAGAGGGTCATGTGAAACGAGATTCTCAACCCGCTATGATCCACTCCGGGAGTATTTCTGTAGGTTAGACGCCAGACATAATCAATCCGTAAGACCGAGAGGATATTGTCGATTCCAACACCTATCTCCATATAAGGAGTCTTCCCCATTTTCATGGAATGGGCATCTTCCGGGAAAACAAGCAATGATTTGTTATATCGAGGATTGTTCCTATCGCTCAAACCGCCGACAAGGCCCTTGAAAGTTACGGCTTCTCGGAGCCTTAATTTTTTTATTCCCGGAATTCTGTTAAATAAAATGCCGTTACCGAAATAAGTCAGATCTATTGAGGCATACTTATCGTTGGCAAACTCCATCGGATCCATCAAAGAATAACTCTCCGGTTGGATGGTGTAAGACAGGTTGGCGTTTGGCCAAAGAAGCGAGGGAAAATAAACTGAACTCCACACAATTCCCGCCTTTGCTATCATGTCGAGGTATCCGAATGCGGAGAACCAAAATCTTTTCTGAGTAGAAAATTCCGTTATATTGGTTTTATAGGCTGAACCCAATAATCCTTTTGTTCCAAACTTTTGTGTCAGTTGGAACACCCAGGGATCCATGTTTATCACCAATCTGTGTGATCTTCCCTGAATAAATTTCTCACCCTTTGCCCAACGTAGAGAAACATTGAAGAATGCCTGTTTGTATCCGGGTAAAAATTTTCCGTATCCGGTCTTGAATATTATATCGGCCGTTCCAATCTGCTCCATGTATGTCAAACCTGCCTCCAAAGAGAAATTATTCCTTAATTCCAGAACATATCCTCCCTGTGCAATCTTACGATCGGTCACAAGATTATTGGATTTCCTTTTCCATGACAGAAATAAATTATCGGCACTTGTGAAAAGATAACGCTCTCCTATATAGTCGTTGTCATAATTAAAAGATGCATAAAAACCATGTCGCGGCCATTCTGATGCATATTTCTCTTTTTTGGGGAAAGAATATTCTATGGTGCCCCCATATCTCCATTCATTTATTTTTGTTGAATATGCCACATAACCATTCAAAAACAAATGGGGGTTCAAGGCTGCCGTGGTCATGCCCCCAACCCTCAGCCTCACACCGGTATAGGACCCATAACTCAGGAATGTGTTCAACCTTCCGATATCAAACTTACTCGGATGGCCAATCCCCACATATCCGCTTTCCAAAAGTCGTATAACTTTCTCGCCCCAATAAAGCAACGGCACCTTCCTCATTTCGGTTGTAAAACCGGTTAGATTCATCTCTGCCCTTGTCATGGGAACCATACGCTTCAAGTTCCAGAATTGTGCCGTTGTGTTGGCAGAATCTTGAACAGAAAACTCACTGCCAAGCCTGTGGTAGAAGTCTTTTAAATCTTCCCGAGGTTCATAGCTGAAATTATCGTAAACTGTTGTTTTCCTGCCATAAAATTCCGGTGTGCCCGGAATCACCTGCATCTCTACACAAACATCATCATAGGTCTTATGTCTGTTGCCTAATGAATCTTTTTCAAAACTTTGATTGACATATAGATTTCTTAAAAAATTCAAGTTTATGTCATGAGGGGTACGCATTGTTATTTTTTTCACAAACATTGTGGTGTCATCTGCCACAACATAGATCTTGCCGTTGAAGCCCATCGATTGCGGGTTGCGAGGCAGAAATGTCAGTTCAATGCATTCATCGTTGCCCACATAAACTGTGTCTGATAGATAATATTTATAAAAATCCGGACCTATTGACGACAGCGGGCTCACAAACCTGTTTTGTAGCATGTTGATACTATTGTTGTAGATATCAACTTCTCTTACCACATCCTCCATCACCACCTTGAGATTGTCTTGACTCAACAACTCGTCAAGACCCACAGATCTATATCCTGCCACGATCTCCTTCTCGGCTTTCGGGTCTTTTGAAAATATTTTTGTCGAAGATTTTTCCTTAAGAATCAAATCAAGGAGCCTTGCTCCGGTCCATTGAGAGGTGTCGACATAATTTTCTAAAAACTTGGTCTTTTTTGACAATATACCCGATTCAAAATTCCCCCTGAAATTATTTATGCCTATCAGGGTTTTTTCATATTTATCATAACTATAATAATCTGTATCTTGGGGATTATGGTATTTTGAAACTTTACGCAACTTATTGACAAAATCAACCGCCGGATTATTTCGCTTGGAATATTTTTCGCCGCGGGGCCTAATGGTCACCTCTTCAAGTTCAAAGGTTAATGGCGCAAGAAGCACCTCCTGAGGTCCCGGTGAATCATTTATTGAGAAATTCTTAGTGTCAAAACCTATATACTTTACATTAAACACATTATTTTTCAGATAATCAGGAATCTCTATAGAGCCCTCATTATCGGTGATAAAAGTAGCTTTCTTACCTTTTTCCGTAACAATAGTAGCATGGGGGAGTCTCTCTCCCGTGATGGAATCTTTTAAGACAATAACTTTCCCTGACATTGTCTGTGAACAACCAAACAGACACAGTATCAGCGAAACAAGCATAACCGACACTCGGGCAGCTCGGTTAATTCTTCTTTTAGACCTGACCGGGTTTTGCGTTTCCCTGTTCAAGTTCTTTTGTCGACCTGTTAAATATCTTGTCAAGATGTTTTTCTCTGAAATTCTCTAGAAGAGCCCAAAAGTTTGGCACGAAAAGAGTTCCGACCAAAGCATTCACGGCCATTCCAAAAACCACTGCCGTGCCTAACGAGATTCTGCTTTCCGCTCCTGCTCCCGTTGCAAACAACATCGGCAAAACGCCAAACACAAATGCAAATGCCGTCATCATTATCGGACGAAACCTTACATTTCCGGCACTTGCAGCTGCCTTTGCTATATCTTGTCCGGAGCGTCGGTAGTCAATGGCATATTCAACTATAAGAATAGCATTCTTTGCCGACATCCCTAACAAAAGTATTATCCCTATTTGTGTATAGACACTTATGCTTTCTTTCATTATTACACAACCCAAAACAGTTCCCAAGATTGCTGTAGGCATCGATATTATCACAGCTAACGGATCCGTCCAGCTTTCATACTGGGCAGCCAAAACAAGCAGTGTGACTATGATTGCGAAAATTAGAATCAGCGTGATGGTGGTTCCGGCTTGACTTTCCTGATATGCAAGTCCGGTCCAGGAATATGCGAATTCTTCTCCAACCTCTTCCTTTATCAAATTTTCCGTCATCTGCAGTCCTTCATCGGAACTTACTCCATGGGCCGGTGTCATTATAACGGACGCACTTTCAAACATATTGTAACGCTCCACTGATGATTGACCCATTTCCGGGGTCAATGAGGAAAAGGAAGAAAACGGAACCATTGTCCCTGATGCATTGGGAACATTTAACTTCAATATGTCATCGGGTGTGCTTCTTGATAAGACGTCGCCTTGCACAGTGACTTGAAACACCCGTCCGAAATCCACAAAATCATTAACAAAGCTACCTCCTACATAATTGCTTAATGTGGAAAACACATCCCCCATATTTAGGCCAAGAATTTTAACTTTATCCCGATCTATATTCACATTATATTGCGGCACATTTCCTTCAAATAACGAATGGACATGTGAAAACTTGGGGTTTTTCTCACCTTTTTCCTGTATTGCCTTAACTGCCTTCATCATGGCATCCGGCCCCAGATTGTTGATATCTTGCAATTCAAATTTCAATCCCGAACTCGATCCCACCCCGGGTATGGAAGGAGGATTTTCACAAAATATTTCAGCTTCCTCTATGTCGGCACACATTCTGTCGATCTTATCAATCAGTGCGAATGCAGTCTGATCTTTATGTTTTCTATCCTTCCATGGCTTCAAGACTACATACATCGACCCGAAATTACTTGCATTAGTCCCTTCAAGCATTGATTCTCCGGAAATTGAAATCACATTTTCAACTTCAGGCAATGATCTGATAATTGATTCTACCCTTTTCATCACCTTTTCGGTTCTTTCGATAGATGCATCATCCGGCAGCCTCACCGATGTCATAAAATAACCTAAATCCTCTTTTGGAAGATAACTTGTCGGCCACTCCACGAATCCCCAGAATGCCAATGCTGTCAAGGCTATGTAAATCAGTATGGATCTACCCGGATGCTGAAGAAATTTTGCCACAATCCTGTTGTAGAGTGCCAGGACTTTATCGTAGCCCTTGTTGAAAATCCTGAAAAGTATAAAATTGCTCTCATCGGTCTTTCTAAGAAACAAGGCACACATGGCAGGGGTGAAAGTTAGGGCGTTAAACCCTGAGAATGCAACCGCCGAAGCCACTGTCAGTGAAAACTCTTTATAAAGCTGGCCGGTGATTCCGCTTACAAAAGCAGTTGGTATAAACACCGAAAGGAGCACAAGCACCTCTCCTATTATGGGACCTTGAAGTTCTCTCATGGCCTCAACCACTGCCTCAGTGACATTCATTTTCCCCGATCTTATCAGTCGTGCACAATCTTCAACAACAACTATTGCGTCATCAACCACTATAGCAATTGCAAGAAGCATACCGAAGAGAGTCAAATTATTTATGGTGAATCCCAAAAATTTCATCATTGCAAATGTTGCAATTAAAGAAACCGGAATGGTAAGCATGGGGATAATCACCGCCCGAAAATTCTGTAGAAATACGAAAATAACAACCATCACAATCAGAGCAGTCTCAATAAAGGTGATAGCCAGATCATCAATTGATGCTGTTATGATATTGGTTGCATTCATGGAGATTTGATAGCTGACACCCGGGGGGAAATAAGGAGCCAGTTTTTTCATCTCTTCCTCCACGCCTTGAGTCACTTTCAATGCATTCGATCCGGGCAATTGCCTCACTCCGATAACACCTGAGGGCTTGCCGTTAGTTTCCGCTGTTGTCGTATAAGTCTTGCTTCCCAACTCCACGTATGCCACATCTTTCAGCCGTAACAACGCCCCATGTTCACCTGTTCTCAATATGATATTACCGAACTCTTCGGGAGTAATCAACTGACCGGGAGTGGTCAGAGTGTACTGAAAGACCACCGGACCTTGTTGAGGGGAAGAACCGGCGCTTCCGGCAGAAACTGCCTTATTTTGAGATTGAATCCTACTTATTACATCTTCTGATGACAATCCTAAAAGTTTCATCTTCTCGGGGTCGAGCCAAACCCTCATGCTATAATTACCTGCTCCAAATGCCACAACCTCACCAACTCCTTCAACCCTTTGCAATGCATCCACAATATGCAGTTCGGCATAATTTGTCAGATATAAGGCATCGTAGTTATGGCGTTCATCTCCCTCTATCGATATAAACAAAACAAGGGTGGGAGCATGGGCAATAATATCGATTCCCTGCTCCTTGACTTGTGCAGGCAAGACAGATTCCGCCCTTTGCACCCTGTTCTCTATCCTAACCTGGGCCATATCTATATCAGTGCCTTCCTTAAATGTCACTGTAAGGCTGTAAGAGCCGTCGCTCCCCGAAGTAGAACTCATATAGAGCATATCTTCAACTCCGTTTATCTGTTCTTCAATGGGAGATCCCACAACTTCCGCAACAGTGCGTGCATCTGCTCCGGGATATCTTGCAGACACACTTATATGCGGTAGTTCTATATTTGGAAATTTGGAAATTGGAAGACTTTTGACTGTAATCAAGCCGACCAAAATCATGAACAAGGCAATGACTATGGCAAAAATCGGTCGCTTTATGAAAAATTGAGAAAACAAAATCTAACGTTTCATTATGGGTTTGACCTTCATTCCATCTTTTACTTTTAACAATGCTTCTGTGACATACCTGTCTTCCAAAGTCAACCCTTCCGTAACGATCCTTAATGTGTCCTGATAGAGCTTGCCTGCCTTTATCGGTCTATAGACAACACAATCCTCGCTATCTACAAGATAAACATAGTCGCCATTTTTATCCGTTCCAATCGATGCAGCCTTTATCAATACTGATTCGGTCTCCTTGCTGACAGGCAACCTCACATTTGCAAACATCCCGCTTTTCAATTCTTTTCCCTTATTGTCGATATCAAATCTAAGGGTTACCGTGGCAGTCTCCCTATTAAATTGAGGTGCAACATAATTAATCTTTCCCTCATAGTTGTTTTCAGCATTATTTTCATCTCCTATCTTCAGGGATATGGGATTATCCGGATTTTCTTTCATATAATCTTGAAAACCGGAATAACTCTTCTCATCAACGGAAATATACACGTACATTGTGTCATCATTATAGATGGTGTTAAGTTTCACAGGATTCGTTTCCCCGTTTATATATGCGCCATTGTCATAATCCTGTAAAGAAATAACTCCATCAAAGGGGGCGGTGATATAGGTGTAGCCTTCTATTGTCTTCGCGTTTTCCAAAATTGCCTCGTTACTCCTAATAGAGGCTTCGCTCGCTTCAAGATTGTTTTTTGTCTGGAGCAACTCTATTTCACTCACAGCCCTCGATTCATAGGCTTTTTGCATTGCATCAAATTGTCTTGTATAATAGGCAAATGATGATTTTGCCGTTGCCAAAGAGGCCTCAGCCTCTCTGACGGCGTCATGATATTTAGAATTCTCTATGCTATAAAGGAGTTGTCCCCTACTGACTCTCGAACCCGAAGGAACATGGATCTTTAAGATCCCATCCACCCGAGCCATGATATCTACTTCCAAATGAGCCGAAAGCATTCCGGAATAGTTATCTGTCAAAATTACAGAATCCCGGAAAGGATAAGCAACACTCACGGAGGGAATCTTTTCATTATCTTCACTCTCTTTTTTAGAATCCTTGCAACCAAATATCAACCCTGTAAAGATTACCAATAAAAAGGAGTAATATAAGCTTTTATCGACAATATCTTCTTTTCTCATTTATCTGTTATTGTCTTCCTTTTGTCAAAATATCTTTCAGTTTAGAGAGTCCATCGGAAATGCCACTGCTTGTACCGTTGTTAGAATCAGTAGATGTCGAAACCATTTTAAATCCTACACAAGCTCCCTCATAGCTGTCTAAAATGGTTCCCAACGCCTTAGCCATTGAATTACCTGTGAGTTTTGCAACGGTTGAGATAAACTCTTTTAGTTTCGTGGCATCGAACATAACTTTCAAATCTCTACCGCTTTTCTGAATATAGGCGGTGAACTTCCCTACCTTGATACCGGCAACCTTAAAATTAAAGTCGAATGTGCCCTCAGATTCATTTTTAGTTACAACTCCACTTAGATTCATTGACTTTATCTTCATTGTGAAATTGGAACTCTCATCTATTGTCATGGTCATGCCGATGAGCCCGTATTTCTGATAGTATGGCTTTAGCTCCGACTCTATTTTGGCAGCACCGGCAAGACCTCCCGCTTTTTGAAGTAAGTTCTCACTCTTGAAAGTCACAGCCGGACCTTCACTAATGTATTCTCCCACAAGATCTTCCAAGGAAAGATTACTTTTAGTGAAAACACCCTCAATGACACTTCCGACAACATCTCCTACATTGCTCTTACCTCCCAATCCATTCAATAAATCATTTAGGCTCTGTGCGGAGGCATATTGAGTGAGAGTTATTGCCATTATGGCAATAATTGTCCATTTATTCCTTTTCATTTTATTTTAGCTGTAACTTTCCTTTTAGGTAACGGTTTCACACTTTTAAGAACAATTGCGGTGCGTGCCGGCATGTATAATCTCAACCACCCTTTCCCTGATGGCTTATAAAGGGGATCAGGTGTGGTGAAATGATGCACGGAGTCATCTATCAGACCATTTCCTCCAAAGGCTTCGGCATCTGAATCCAATATCACTTCATATTCTCCTTCAGGAGCCAGAAGTCCATAGCCTTCAAAACTTTTGATCGGGTTCCAATTGAAAACAAATATCAGGTCACCCCTCATAAAAGCAAGGATTTGGTCATCATCTTTCTCCCATAGTTTCTCAACGGCTTTTGCTTGGAAATTATACACTTTTGAGACTACCTCTATCATTGAATTGTCGAATGAATTCAAATATCGGTATTTAAGATCTTCTCTGTCCACCAGATCCCATTGTCTTCTCGCATATTTATAGCTCCATCCGTTTCCTTCACGAGGGAAATCTATCCATTCGGGGTGTCCGAATTCATTGCCCATGAAATTTAAATAGCCGCCGTTTATGGTTGCAAGAGTGACAAGGCGAATCATTTTGTGCAACGCCATTCCTCTCTCCACAATCATATTCCGGTCATCTGTCATCATGTGCCAATACATTTCCTTGTCTATCAATCTGAAGATTATGGTCTTGTCGCCCACCAAAGCCTGATCGTGGCTTTCACAATATGAAATTGTCTTCTCGTCTGCCCTTCTGTTTGTCAATTCCCAGAATATGGAGGTCGGGTGCCAGTCTTCATCTTTCTTCTCTTTGATCATTTTGATCCAATAGTCAGGAACACCCATCGCCATTCTATAGTCGAATCCCATACCGCCGTCTTCAAATTTAACTGCGAGACCGGGCATACCGCTCATCTCCTCTGCGATTGTGATTGCCTTGGGATTCACCTCGTGGATTAGAATATTGGCCAACGTGAGATAGGTTATCGCATTCGTGTCTTGATTGCCGTCATAATAATCTGCATAGGAACCGAATGCTTTCCCTAATCCATGATCATAATACAACATGGAGGTGACACCGTCAAAACGGAATCCGTCGAATTTAAACTCCTCGAGCCAATATTTACAATTGGAAAGTAAAAAATGAATCACCGAGTTTTTTCCGTAATCAAACAAAAGGGAGTCCCATGCCGGATGTTCTCTTCTGCTGTCGCCATAGAAATAAAGATCGTAGGAGCCATCGAGTCTTCCGAGACCCTCGATTTCATTTTTCACGGCGTGAGAGTGAACTATATCCATTATGACGGCTATACCCAACTTATGGGCTTCATCAATAAGCATCTTGAGTTCATCCGGAGTCCCGAACCTGGAACTCGGTGCGTAAAAATTACTGACATGATAACCGAACGACCCATAATAGGGATGTTCCTGAATCGCCATTATCTGTATCGCATTATAGCCGTCGGCTGCAATCCTCGGAAGAATTTTTTCTCTGAATTCATTATAGCTTCCCACCTCTTCTTTATTTTGTGCCATGCCAATATGACATTCATAAATTAAAAGAGGTTTTACATCCGGAACGAATTTCTTGATTTTGAATTTATAAGGACTGGCAGGGGCATAAACCTCAGCCGAGAATATTTTCGTTTCCCTATCTTGAACAACACGTTCGGCATAGGCCGGGATCCTCTCTCCCTCCCCACCGGGCCATTTCACATACATTTTGAAAAGATCTCCGTTCCTAATGGCATCTTCAGCAAGTTTTAACTCCCAATTGCCGTTATTTATTTTTTTAAGTTTATACTTGTCTTCAAGTTTCCAATCCGAGAAAGTGCCTGTAAGCCATATTTCCGTTGCATTTGGTGCATATTCACGGAAAAGCCATCCTCCATCTTCCTGATGATGCAACCCGTAATATTTGTATGCATTTGCAAAATCTGAAAGTGATCCGTTGGTAGATGCCGTCAGTTCCTCAATTTTTCTGACCACATCTTCATGTCTTCCTTCAATTGCTGGAGAATAGGGTTCCAACCAAGGATCATTACGCAAAAATGCAAGTTTTTTCTTCATATCTGTTTTTTTTAAATTGTTTCTAATTTTCAGGGTTAAGAGACCTACGAATAGCCTCTCTCATTATATCTGCTTCCTTCCCTCCATTTTTAAGTGCCCAGATCACACCTCTCACGTATTCATCTTTACTCTTATATCCCAGAAATTCAACCACTCCACACTCATTTATCAATGGTTTATGATTGAATACTTTCAACAGCTCCCGATAATTCTCTTCCCTAATGATTTGGTTGAACCTGGAAATGATTTCATTATAATGTTTCCGCGGCTCCAATATCTTTATGAGTTTCCGCAAATGTGCCTCCATTGCTGTGATGCATGGAAACTTGGCATCAATCTTTGAATCAACTTCTCTCTTTATCCGGTGCCTTACATGCTCCATTGCCTGTTGTTGAAGTTTACACCTGAATCTGTCAAAGGCTCTTTTCTTTATATTTCTGAAAACTGATTCTTTGTTCCTGCCTCGTAATGACGCCATTTGTTTGACAACCTCTTCCAAAAGGAAAAAATTTTCAATCTCAGCCACTTCAGGCACCATCACTGATTTCTTCCTTAGATATTCCACTTCCCTGTCTGTTCGTCTGTCTCTGTCAACAATCCCTTTGCTTGCAAGATGATGCATGGCTGAAAGGTCATTAAAAGACCTTGTGGTTTCTATAACTTTGTCGCATGATCCCAGAGGTTTTACAGTGAATTCGGGGAAAACCAGAGGATAAAGCCTTGCGTCTATACTGTGACTCATATCTCCTTCAATAAACAACACAGGCTTGCGGCCACCAATAAGCTCGATAAAGATGTCTTCGCGTAATTCGCCGGGTGCTATAATCTCATAATCCCATCTCTTTCCCTCGGCATCATAACTTTTGACCCACAGTATCACGTTTCTTGTGCGTGAACTCACAAATTCAACGTCAACTGAATTATATACAAACTTGCAGTCGGGCCGGAGACTTTCAATTTCATTCCACAAGGCATTCAAAACCGTGGGATGTAGGAATAAAGAGGGGGCATCTATATAAATCACCGCCTCTCTCATGGCATAGAGCACACCGGCTACATAATAAAGCACCGCCATTTCTCCCTGACTTAACCTTTCAACCGGTATGATGTCGTTGCCGGATCCTGTTGAAAACATCAGGCTCCCATTCGAAAAAATAATCCTGTTGTCCGGAAAAATCCTTTCCCATATTTTTATGAGTTGGTCTAACTTGGTAGGTTTTATGTTTTTTTGCCTTTGGTTTGATATAGATCTCTCTTTGAGCTTCAATAATGACTCAAATTCATCTGCAAAAAGCATATAAGTGAGCTTTTCAAGCTCACTAACAGCATTTGACCGCATATAGGGCTTGCTTTTTATAGCTTCCTGATATAACATATCTATGCTCCCCGGCCTGCGCGACTCCTCACGCTCCGGGAAAGGTGCCCTGATTGCGGAAAGACAAAAAGTGCGGTCGCCTGTCAAATCCATGAGCTTTTCCATAAATTTGGTCTTTCCGGCGCCACTACCTCCAATTATGGTAAGTTGTCGTGCATCAGGAAGGCAAGGAGCCTCCCTGTTTCCAATAATAGACGGCAACTTAAGGTTCTTCATAATAATCCGGTTATAACAGTTTTTCTTCTCTTACTGTTATTTCACCTCGGTGACTCTTAATACTCTTGAAGCAAAATCTGAGTTCTGACCCGCCGGAGCATTATGAGTCAATGGTATCTCAAGACCGTTAGAAATCAAAAACTTACCTGAATACTCTTTCCCCTCAAATGGCAGCGGGGTGCGGTCAATCCTGTTTAATTCCGTAATCCTATAAATCTTGTCAGGATTCAGTCCTGCCATCGGTATGCGTGGCACCTGTTGATTGACAAAGGTTTCTGTCTTCCACCAGAAAAAGACTGCATCATCCTTGTCAGGTGTCACATACATCAGTGATGCTACTCCCTTTTTATCATAGGGTGATTGCAACCGGTAAAGATCGCCGAATTGCACGATAGGTCTAATCTTTTTATAATCTGCGATAGCTTGCTCACAAACAGCTCTGTCGGATTCATTCATATCCTTTGGTTGCATCTCAAGGCCAAGACGTCCGCTCATGGCAACGTCAGCCCTGAATTTTATAGGAATCCTCCGTGATGTCTGATGGTTTGGAGAGGCGGAAATATGTGAAGCCATGGCTATGGCGGGATAAAAATAACTCGTTCCCCATTGCATGTAAATTCTCTGCAGCGCATCTGTATTGTCGGATGTCCAGAATTCATCAAACCATGGCAAAAGACCCCAGCTGGCCCTCCCTCCTCCACTGGCACAGGCCTGTATTGTAACTTCAGGATGAGCGGCCCTGATTCGCTCAAGTGTCTTGGTCAAACCTTTGTGATAATCAATGAAAAGATGACTCTGATTGTCTTTAGACAGATACTGGGACCCATGTTCCATAATCGGCGCATTTGCATCCCATTTGATATAGTCTATTTCCGGATAGCTGGTCAGCAGTGTGTCCACCACCTCAAACACTATATCTTGAACAGCAGGATTCGACATGTCAAGCACTATCTGTGTGCCTCCTCTTCCGGTGGCAATGTCTCGATTATCAGCCTTGACAATATATTCAGGGTGTTTTTCATATAATTCACTAATAGTATTGGCCATTTCCGGTTCTATCCAGATTCCGAAGCTTATGCCGTTTTTCTTGGCTTCTTTCAACAATCCTCCTATGCCGTTAGGAAGTTTATTCGTATCCACAATCCAGTCTCCAAGAGATGAATTGTCTACATTACGTTTGTACTTATCGCCAAACCAGCCATCATCCATAACAAAAAGTTCTCCTCCCATCTTCGCGATATCTTCCATCATTCCGGCCATCACATCTTCATTTACTTTCAGATAGACTCCCTCCCAGGAATTAAGCAATATTTTCCTTTCCTTATCACCTGCATGCAGCCTGTTGTCACGGCCCCATTTGTGGAAATTTCGGCTTGCACCTGAAAGCCCTTCCTCACTGTAGGTCAACGCAAGCTCAGGCGTAGTGAATGTCTCACCGGCCTTAAGATGATATTCAGAATTCTCCTCATTGATGCCGGCAAAAAAATGATGATGATTCGAGGCATCTGTATCTATAAAGAGTTTGTAGTTCCCCGGATAGCATAAGGCAGCTCCTATAACGCGACCTTCATTTTCCCTTGGTTGACCGTCAAGTGAAAACATAACTTCCGGATGAGATGTCTGTGCATTCCTCACTCCATCCTTGTTCTTTATCATTTTCACTCCATGAGTCAACGGCTCTTGGGTGAGTCTTGTTTCGTTCCCCCAATTGCCATAAAGGCTTGACAGCCACACATCCCCATATCTTATCGGAAGATATCCTGACATAAATCGGTTGAGAGTTATGTTATTCTCCTTGTTATTGACTATATCTACCCATGTTTCAATCACGTCATAACCGGGACGCACCCTATAGTTCACTTTTACCTCTACGGGATAAAATTTATCTTTCATCTTAACCGTGGTGATTTCCGCGCCATCCTTCACCTCTTTCTCAACTCCCGTAACCTCTAAGACAGTGGTTCGGTTTCCATCTGCATGAGTCAAACTCAGGGCTGCTTCATTTTGAGGATAGATTCCGTAGGCAGGATATGCCTGATGGTTAAGCAAAGGGCTAACCTTCAGATTATCAACATCAGCCTCCTTAATCTTATCACCATAATAAAGGATTTTTAGAGGTTCACCGACACTGGCATCGAGAACCAGTGATGTTTTAGGAGTGGAAAGATTCAAAAGTTCGCCCATAGAAAAATTAGGGAATATGAGTGCGGTTAACGCAATTGAAACAATCAAAAAAATTTTTTTCATAACTGCATGGTTTAGATTCATATTTCTTCCAACACAACCATACCTGGTCTTCGAATCGGTTTTAATAACCAAATGTAGTAAAAAATTCTCATACAGAAGAGCATGCAATCAAAATTTATGATGCCACCAGATTGGTTTTCATTTTTCTATTTAATTTTTAGGAATTGTTAAGTTTTGTGCTCTAAAATTCTTATTGTCACATTGTGCTTCTTTTGCTATATTTGCATTCATTTGTTTTGAAATTTTTCTTTTAATTAATCAATTAATATTATGAGATTCAAGAAATTAGGTGCAGTCGCCTGCATTTTGGCCACCTTTGTAGTTGCAAATGCGGAGACTCCGCGATGGCTTATGAAACCGGCCATATCTCCGGATGGAAGCACCATCGCATTTTCTTATAAAGGTGAATTGTTCACCGTTCCGGTTTCAGGTGGGAAGGCAACCCAAATCACCTCCAATGAAGCCTATGATTCAAATCCGGTGTGGTCACCCGACAGCAAAAAAATTGTTTTTTTAAGTAATCGCGAAGGGTCCGACGATTTATATATAACCTCAGCAAGCGGCGGAACACCCGTAAGGCTGACCACACACAGCGGCAATGAAACCCCTCTTACATTCCTTAATGACTCTATCCTGTTGTTCAACGCATCACTGCTTCCCGGCAACAGGACATCAAGGGCACCCTTCTTTTCGCAGATCTATTCCATAAATGTAAATAAGCCACTCGCCAGACCTGTTCTCTATCTTTCATTACCTGTGAATTCAGCAGATGTGAATAAAAACGGCGACATGATCTTTCAAGACCGCAAAAGTTACGAAGATGTTTTAAGAAAGCATGAACGTTCAGCCGGCACTTCCGACATCTGGACATATCAAAACGGAAAATTCACACAGCTTACCCATTTCAACGGTTCCGATCAATCACCTGTATGGGGTGAAGGTAATGATTTCTACTATCTCTCGGAAAAAGATGGCACCCTAAATGTTTTCCAGGCTCAGGTGGGGGCTTCAGGAGAAAAACAGCTGACCTCGTTTGAAAAACATCCTGTCAGATCCCTTTCAGCATCTCAGAACGGGTTACTCGCTTTCGCATGGGATGGTGACATCTATACGCTCAAACCCGGAGCTAATCCTCAAAAGGTGTCAATCGATATTACAGCCGACCTATATGATGGAGACTTGGTGAAACAATATGTAAATAACGGGGTAACAAATATGGCTGTCTCCCCCGAAGGTAATGAAATCGCCATAGTGATTCGCGGGGATGTTTATGTAACAAACACAAAATATAAAACGACCAAAAGGATAACCGACACTCCGGCTCAGGAACGTTCCGTCTCATTTTCTCCTGACGGTCGCTCATTGGTATTCGACAGTGATGTTGACGGAATCTGGCAGCTTTTTATTGCTAAAATTAAAAATGATGATGAAAAAGAGTTTGCCTACGCAACAGATATCACTATCGCACCTCTCTATAAATGTGAGACTTCAGCTATGCAGCCGGTGTTTTCTCCCGACGGTAAAAAAGTTGCATTCCTTGAAAACCGTGCTCCAATCAGGGTTATAGATCTTGATTCTAAGAAAGTGACAACAGTAGTTGACGGTAAAAATAATTATTCTTATTCCGACGGTGATATCGAATTTTCATGGAGTCCTGACAGTGAGTGGATTCTCAGCACATATATCGGAGAACTTGGCTGGAATAATGCGGATATCGCCATATCAAAAGCCGACGGGTCTGAAACTATCAACCTGACGGAAAGCGGATACACCGATTATCAGCCAAAATGGGTGCTCGACGGCAAAGGTGTGCTCTACGCCACAGGTAAATATGGCATGAAAGCTCACGGTTCATGGGGTAATCAAGACGACTTGGTGCTAATGGTGCTTGACGGTGATACATGGGATAAATTCAATTTCACTGAAGAGGAGGCTGACCTGGCAGAAAAAGCTGATCAGGATAAGGAAGACAAGGATAGTGACGACTCCAAAACTAAACATAAAGGCAAGAACAAAAAAGCTGCGGAGAAAAAAACATCCACTCCACTGGATATTGCCAATAGAAGATACCGTACAAAAAGGCTGACCTACCCTTCCGGCAGCTTTGGCGATTTCTATTTGTCTCCGAAAGGTGACAAACTCTACTACACTGCTCAATCGCCCGATGGCGATCAAAACCTTTTGGTTGTGGATCTCAAAAAGGGTGATACAAAAGTACTGTCCTCCAACATTTCTGGCTCTTTCGAACCAGACAAGGAAGGCAAGAATCTTTTTGTTCTTTCCTACGACGGTGTGAAAAAGATATCCTTGCCGGATGGAGACATAAAACCAGTGCAATTTGAGGCACCTTACGACAGACATCCATCGATGGAAAGACAGTATATTTTCGACCACATGGCAAAACAGGTTGAAGATAAGTTCTATGACAAAAATCTACATGGTGTTGATTGGAAATATTACACTCAACACTACAAAGAATTCCTGCCCTATATCTCAAATAATCGTGATTTCGCCACCCTTCTGAGTGAAACTTTAGGCGAATTGAACGCCTCCCACACCGGAGGAAGAGCCTACGGGCGGGGTGCAAATCTTCAAACTGCTTCCCTCGGGGCTTTCTTTGATCCGGCTTACACCGGAAACGGGCTTCTTATCACCGAGGTGTTGCCGGGCGGTCCTCTCTCTAACAAAAGTGCCGATATTCAGGCAGGCGACATTATCCTTTCTATTGATGATGTTGAAATCTTACCTGAGAAAGAATACTTCACCCTTCTCGAAGGGAAAGCCGGCAAAAAAGTTAGATTAGGCGTCAAAAAGAAAGATGGCTCCACAAAACACATCAATGTGAAGGCCATATCAGTAGGAGCTGAATCAAATCTTGCCTATCAAAGATGGGTTGAGCGTAACGAACAAATTGTCGACAGTCTGTCAGGAGGCAAGGTGGGATATGTTCATGTTAGAGGCATGAACAGTGAAAGCTTCCAGACTGTCTATGACCGCTTGCTTGGGAAATATAGGAATGCGGATGCTGTTGTGGTCGATACCAGATTCAACGGCGGCGGATGGCTTCACAATGACATAGCCGTCTTGCTCAACGGTAAGCAATACGTAACCTTTAGTCCGAGAGGCGAAAAAATCGGTATCGAGCCATTTTCCCAATGGACCAAGCCAAGTGTCATGCTTGTTAACGAAGCAAATTATAGCGATGCCCACGGAACCCCCTACACATATCAGGCTCTCGGTATTGGCGATGTAGTCGGCGCCCCGGTGCCGGGCACCATGACAGCAGTTTGGTGGGAAAACCAGATAGACCCCTCTATTGTGTTTGGAATACCCCAAGTAACAAACGTAGCTAACGACGGAACCGTTCTCGAGAACACACAACTTCAACCTGACCTGGTTATTTACAATCTCCCGGGAGAGGTAGAGGCCGGGATAGATGCTCAACTGGAAGGCTCCGTGAAACAACTTTTGAAAAAAATTAACTCCAAGTAAATGAATTTCACTCATCTTCACGTACATTCCCAATATAGTCTGCTCGACGGCAAAGCTGCTATCCCGGAGTTGGTTGACAAAGCTATTGCCGACGGAATGAGAGGCATCGCCTTAACCGACCATGGGAATATGTTCGGTATTAAGGAATTCTTCAACTACGTGAAGAAGAAAAACCAAAACAAACCGGAATCTGAAAAATTTAAACCGATTCTTGGGTGTGAAATGTATGTGGCACGTGATAAGATGACCGACCGTAAGGACAAAACCGACAACGGTTATCATCTTATCGTGCTTGCCAAAAATGAAAAGGGTTATCATAACCTCATCAAGCTTGTGAGCGATGCTTGGACCGACGGATTCTATTATCATGCGCGCACCGACCGCGAGCAACTTGCAAAGTATCATGAAGGGCTGATCATCTGTTCCGCATGTCTCGGCGGAGAAGTGCCTCAATTGATCATGCATGGCGACATCAAGGAGGCTGAGAAAAGAATCCTGTGGTTCAAAGAAATTTTCGGCGATGACTACTACCTCGAACTTCAAAGGCATGAAACATTTAAAGAAAATGCAAACAGAGATGTCTTCAAGGAGCAGCAGAAGGTCAATGAAGTTCTTGTCGAAATGGCCAGAAAACATAAAATCAAACTGGTTGCAACCAACGACGTTCACTTCACTTTTGAAGATGATGCCGAAGCCCACGACAGGTTGATATGTGTCAGCACACAGAAAAAGTTTGATGAGCAACGCATGCACTACACCAAACAGGAGTGGTTGAAAAGTCCTGCCGAAATGGAGGCAATATTCCGGGATATTCCCGAAGCCCTCTCAAATACTGATGAAGTGCTTGACAAGATTGAATTTTATTCAATCGACCATGAACCCATCATGCCAACCTTCGACATCCCCGCGGATTTCGGAACCGAGGAAGAATATCGCAAGAAATTCACCGAGGAGGATCTCTTCCTGGAATTTACTAGGGATGAGAATGGGAACGAGGTATTGTCTCAAAAAGATGCTGAGAAAAAAATTGCAAGCCTTGGCGGTTACAATAAACTCTATCGTATAAAACTGGAGGCCGACTATCTTGCGAAACTTACCTGGGAAGGAGCCAAATTAAAATATGGAGAAAATTTATCGGAAGAAGTTAAAGAACGATTAAAATTTGAACTTCATATAATGAAAACCATGGGATTCCCCGGTTATTTCCTTATTGTGCAGGATTTTATAAATGTTGCCCGTAAGGAACTTGGTGTGAGTGTGGGGCCGGGCAGAGGCTCCGCTGCCGGAAGTGCCGCAGCATATTGTTTGGGCATAACCCAGATAGATCCCATACAATATGACCTTCTTTTTGAAAGGTTCTTAAATCCCGACAGGATTTCCTTGCCTGATATCGATGTTGACTTCGATGATGACGGCAGGTATGCCGTGTTAGACTACGTCACCAAAAAATACGGTGCCGAGAAAGTAGCGCATATCATCACCTATCAGACCATGGCAACAAAAATGGCTATTAAGGATGTTGCCAAGGTGCTTGATCTCCCTCTTCCCGAATCAAACCGATTGAGCCGTCTTGTCCCCGACCGTCTTCCTGACGTTAACGGGAAGGCCACAAAAGTAAATTTTAAAAACTGTCTTGCTTATTGCAAGGAATTTGAAGCCGAAACAAGAAATGAGAATCCTGTAGTCAGGGAGGTCATGAAATATGCCGCACAACTCGAAGGGAACGTACGCGGAACAGGAATACACGCCTGCGGAGTAATTATCGGGGGAGGCCCTATCACAGACTGGGTGCCTATAGCAGTCGCCACAGACGCTGATGGTTCAAAGGTGATTTCAACCCAATATGAGGGTAGCGTGATTGAAGAGACCGGTCTGATCAAAATGGATTTTCTTGGGCTCAAAACCCTGTCGATTATAAAGGAAGCACTTGCAAATATAAAGAAAACAAGAGGTTTCGATTTAGATATAGACCATATCCCGCTTGATGATCCGGCAACATTCAAACTCTATTGCGAGGGTAAAACAACATCGACCTTCCAGTTTGAATCCGTGGGAATGCAATCTTCTCTACGAGATCTTCAGCCATCAAAATTTGAAGACCTAATTGCCATGAACGCTCTCTATCGCCCGGGCCCGATGGATTATATTCCTTCATTTGTGAAGCGTAAACATGGTCAGGAACCTATCACCTACGATATTCCCATAATGGAGAAATATCTCCAAGAAACCTATGGGATCACCGTGTATCAGGAACAAGTGATGCTCCTTTCCCGACTTCTCGCCAATTTTACAAGAGGGGAAAGCGACATGCTGAGAAAAGCCATGGGCAAGAAGCAGATTGACAAAATGCTGTTGCTTAAGGAAAAATTCATGACTGAAGGGCAGAAAAACAGTCACAAACCTGAAGTGCTTGAAAAGATTTGGGCTGATTGGGAAAAATTCGCCTCTTATGCTTTTAACAAAAGCCATGCAACTTGCTATACATGGGTTGCTTACCAGACGGCCTATCTTAAAGCCAATTATCCGGCTGAATATATGGCAGGAGTGTTAAGCCGGAATCTGGGAGCTGCCGATAAACTCAAAAAAATAATGGATGAATGCATCCGGATGGGTATAGAGGTAAAAGGCCCGGATATTAATGAATCTGATGAAAAATTCACGGTAAATATAAACGGTCAGATCCGTTTTGGATTGGGTGCCGTGAAAGGTGTCGGATTAAATGCCGTTAATGCAATTATACGTGAAAGGAATGAAAACGGCCCGTTCAAAGATATCTATGATTTTGTCGAAAGGGTTAATTTAAGCAGCTGTAACCGTGCCGCTATTGAAAACCTTGCCCTTTCCGGTGCTTTCGATTCTATGGGCTATCCAAGAGAGGCTTTCGTCTTTGAAATGTTCGACTCCACTTTCACAGATGTTTTGGTGAAGTATGGCCAGATTATTCAAAACGATAAAAATTCAATGCAAGTAAGTCTGTTTGGTGATTTGGAGCCCATCGACACGCCCAGACCATCTTTCCCCGACATTGTGCCGTGGAACCGCATCAAACTTCTCGAAGAAGAACGCAAACTTGTCACAGTTTATCTTTCAGCTCATCCTCTCGACCCGTATTATATGGAAATAACCTATGGATGCAACTGTAAGTGTGGAGAATATGAAGACCGCAAAACTGCAGGAATGAAACTCACATTGGGGGGTATCGTCACCAATACTGAAACAGGTGTAAGCCAAAGAGGCACACAATGGTTCGGTTTCACTCTGGAAGATTTTTCCGGATCTCAACAATTCCGGTTGTGGGGTAAGGATGCTCAGATCTACAAAAACCAAATTTTCCCTAATGATTTTGTAAGGATCAGAGTAAATCTCTCTGCCAGCACTTACAAGCCGGGTGCAATCGACACAAAAATAGAAGAAATCACTGATCTCGCCGGCATTTCATCCAAAATTGCAAACGCTGTGGTGATTCATCTGGACATGAATTTTAAAAATGATGAATTCTTTAAAAAACTTGCATCATTTGAACCAAAAGAGCGTCCCGGCGATTTATATATTAGATTATATGACACCGAAATTAATCAACAAGTCAACATCCATTCTCGAAATAAGTTCCCGATAACCAAAGAACTAACTCAATTTCTCGATGAATGGGGCGTGAGATTTGAAATAATCTCGAACGGATAATAATTGTTTAATAAATTATATATATTAACCTTTAACATAAGGAAAAATGGCACTTCAATTCACAGATCAAACCGCCCGTGCTGCTATTGAATCGGGCAAAATCACAGTCATTGACTTTTGGGCAACCTGGTGCGGACCTTGTCTTAAATTAGGTCCCGTTGTTGAGGAACTTGCAGAAAAATATCCTGATATAACAGTTGGCAAACTGAATATCGATGAAAACGATGAAGTTGCCAATGAACAGAGAGTCAGGAATATCCCAACTGTGCTATTCTTTAAAGACGGAGTTCTTAAAGAAAAAAGCGTTGGTCTCGTAAGCCTTCAGGTTCTTGAAGATAAATTAAATAAAGTAATTGCCGAATAAGTCAACCGATAGATTCATTTCATGGCAGCGCTCCCTAAGGGAACTCTGCCATATTTTTTGAAATTTCTTATATAATATGGCGTGTTCATATCCGATAGGATAACACCTTTGCTTGACGAGGCATGAACAAATCTTTTTGCATCTATCATTACCCCTACGTGCGAGATTTGGTTACGATCTTTTCCGGTGGCAAAAAACACCAGGTCGCCCGGTTCAACCTCTGTTTCTTTTAATGTGATGCAAAATTCCGCCTGTTTGGCCGAATTCCTTGGCATCTTTACATTTGCAATCTGTTCATACACCACCATCACCAAACCGGAACAATCAGTTTTTCTTCCTTTGTCCGAGCCTCCATAGGCATAAGGGGTACCTAACCATGTCTGCGCCTCCACTGCTACCTTTTCTCTCACTGATGGCTCTTTTTCTATTTTCCCGTGAATTATTGTTTCCTCTGCCACAGGATTATCCTTATGACTTCTCTTTGAACTTTTACATCCCGGCAGAATTAAAATAACCATACATAACAAAATGGCCAACAAATACTTATTGCGCCACATTTTGCAGGTTACTCCTTTTTCTTTCAAACTTTGATTTTCTTATCTATTTAACTTAATGCATTAGCAACCACAAATTTAATTCAAAATTCATTTAATCTAACCATAATTTATATAAATTATAGCTTGACTGAATTTTTATTAATTTAACTTAAAAATTCAAAGATTTCACTTCATGAATGTAATAAGTAGAGTTTTTTTTCATTCTTTTGTATAGAACAATACATTATGACTTGGCGACTACAGTCCCGAGTCATCCCAGAAAAATAATAAGAAGAATTACAGATACTATGATGAAACGTTATTTTTTTACTTTTGCATTAGCATGGTGTTGGGTTCTCACATTCACGGCTTGTGCCTCACCGGCAGCATCTTCTGAGAACAAATCCGAGCTCCAGTTGCTTTCGCAGTCCGACGACCAGAATTTTATAAAGGTGGCGGCTCATCCCGCATCTTTTGAAACAGACTTTACTGTTGCAGCAGAAAACACCGTCAATGAGGTGGTTTGTATAAAAAGTTACACCAACAGAAGGCAGAACGCATATTCCGGTTACGACCCCTTCGGGATGTTCGAGTTCTTTTTCGGACCTCAACAGGGCCAGCCTCGTCAGCAGCAACCACAAAGCCAAGAACCCGTGCAAAGCGGACTTGGATCAGGTGTTATCCTTTCCGAAGATGGATACATTGTGACAAATAATCATGTGGTGGAAGGTGCCGACAAACTCGAAGTGCTTCTCAACGACAATTCTTCCTATGAGGCAACAATAATCGGCACTGATGAAGCAACAGACCTTGCCCTGATTAAAATCGATGCAACAGGTCTATCCCCAATCACATTTGGCGACAGTGAAGCGGTTAAAGTAGGCGAATGGGTTCTCGCAGTTGGTAATCCTTTCGGTTTTAATTCAACCGTAACCGCCGGTATAGTAAGCGCAAAAGCAAGAAGCCTTAGTCAAAACTCACGCAACGGAAGAATGGGAATCGAATCTTTCATTCAGACCGATGCTGCCCTCAACCCGGGTAACTCGGGTGGAGCTCTGGTTAATCTTCAGGGAGAACTCATAGGCATAAATTCTGCTATCTATTCCAACACAGGGAGCTATTCAGGTTTCTCCTTCGCAATTCCCACATCAATCGTGAAGAAAGTAATGACCGACCTTATGCAGTATGGAACAGTGCAACGTGCCGTATTAGGATGCGCCGTTACGGAGCTTGATTCAAAATTGGCAAAAGAGAAAGGCATAACAGCCGTCAAATCCGGCTTGCTTGTCAGAGAAGTCAACGACCGTAGCACCGCTATGGAACTCGGCCTGCAAGAGAACGACGTTATAACTGCAATCAACAATGTTGAAGTACACAATTGGTCGCAGCTCGTGGAACAATTGAACAAATTCCGCCCCGGTGACCAAATCACTGTCACCTATTACAGGAATAATAAGAAAGAAACTAAAAGCGGCACCTTAAGAAACAACCAGGGAAGCACCAACATAACAAAGAAAGGTGATTTTTCCGACCTCGGTTGCGCTTTCATGAAAATAGGTGATGAGACAAAGAAGAAACTTGGAATCTCTGCAGGCATTCAGGTGGCAGGTGTTAAAAATGGACCATTCAAGGATGCAGGCGTTAAAGATGGATTCGTGATTACTGAAATCAACGGACGTCAGGTTTCCACAGTGGATGACGTGGAGAATATCTACAATGCCATTATGAAATCATCTGATGCCGACAAGGTAATGTTCCTCACAGGCATATATTCTAACGGCAAAAAATATTATTACGCAGTGAATCTCCAACCCGACTGATAGTCAATAATATAATTTTAAAAGATGCCGGATTGAATTTTTCGGCATCTTTTTTTTATAATTCAAAACAATAACTCCCCTCCCTCTTCGTTATGGTTAAAGCGGTATAAGGTCATACGACTTCTACAGGTAAAAGGTTAGCCGCTTTTTTTTGACAGAATTATGAGACAGTTAAAAATCACACCCGGTAATATCACCGCTCGAGGAACCCGGTCGATAGAAAAATATCTGCAAGAAATCGGACATTGCGACTTGATTTCAGCTAATGAAGAAGTTGAACTAACCCAACGGATTAAGAAAGGAGATGTGGAGGCAAGGAATAAACTTGTAATGGCTAATCTCCGTTTCGTGGTTTCTGTGGCAAAACAATATCAGAACCAAGGGTTAAGTCTTGAAGATCTTATCGACGAAGGAAACATTGGATTGATCCGCGCGGCTGAAAAATTTGATGAAACAAGAGGTTTCAAATTCATCTCCTATGCCGTGTGGTGGATTAGACAAAGCATCCTTTCTGCCTTGGAAGAACAAACCAGGATTGTCAGGCTTCCTCAAAATCAGGTAGGTATTCAGAAGAAAATTGCCCAGGCAAACATGGAGTTCGAGCAGAAACATGGACGAATGCCTTCATCTGATGAACTCAGTGAGATTCTTGATCTGCCGGCAAATAAAATCGAGGAGCTTATAAAAGCCTCGGGAAAACATATATCAGTCGACGCTCCTTTCGCTGACGGAGAAGAGGGGTCGTTGCTTGACGTGCTTCCAAATAATGACAGTCCGAGAGCTGACTCAGTCCTCAACAAGGAATCTTTGTCAAAAGAGATTGACAGGGCTCTGATGCAACTTTACGACAGAGAGAGGGAGATTCTTAAAATGTTTTTTGGAATAGGTTGCCAGGAAATGTCGCTTGAAGAGATTGGTGATAAATTCGACCTTACCAGAGAGCGTGTGAGGCAGATTAAAGAAAAGGCAATCAAACGCCTCAAAGGCCAGAGAAGCCGTCTTCTCAAGAGCTATCTTGGAGAATAACCTTACTTTCCGGACTAAAGCCATTTTTCTTTAGACAAAAATGCGACAATTAAAAATAACTAAATCGATAACAAACAGGGAAAGTGCATCCCTCGACAAATATCTTCAAGAAATTGGCAGGGAAGAGCTGATTTCTGTCAGCGAGGAAGTGGAACTTGCCCAACGTATAAAAAAAGGTGACCATGCCGCCCTTGAGAAACTCACAAGAGCAAACCTCAGGTTTGTGGTTTCGGTGGCTAAACAATATCAGAATCAAGGCCTAAGCTTGCCGGATCTTATTAACGAAGGAAATCTTGGACTCATTCGTGCAGCTCAAAAATTTGATGAGACACGGGGCTTTAAATTCATATCCTATGCCGTGTGGTGGATCAGGCAGTCGATCCTGCAGGCTCTTGCCGAACAGAGCAGGATAGTGAGACTTCCCTTAAACCAGGTTGGTTCCTTGAATAAAATCAGCAAGGAGCTCTCAAAATTTGAACAAGAGAATGAGAGAAGGCCTTCACCTGAAGAACTTGCCGAAAGATTGGGAATGCCTGTTGATAAAATTTCCGACACATTAAAAGTTTCGGGACGCCATATCTCGGTGGATGCACCTTTTGTCGAAGGTGAAGAGAATTCTTTGCTTGATGTGCTCCCTAACGACGACAGCCCTATGGCAGACTCCTCCCTGAATCAGGAAAGCCTGTCAAAAGAGGTTGATCGAGCATTAAAGCAACTCTACGACCGGGAAAGAGAAATCATCAAGATGTTTTTCGGAATAGGTTGCCAGGAAATGACCCTTGAAGAGATTGGTGATAAATTCGATCTGACAAGGGAACGCGTGCGTCAGATTAAAGAAAAGGCCATTCGACGTCTTAAAGGCCAAAAAAGCAAGCTGCTTAAAGGCTACCTCGGAGAGTGAGGGATAAAGGATATGCAATTATTTAACTATATGCATTTTTCTTTCCGATTCTTTCTCGTGATGGCGGCTGTTATTTTTATGCCTGCCGTCACATTCGCACAAACTTCAGAAACAAGAACATTAGAAGAAAAACATTTTGCATGGGGTGTTGAAATAGGAACATCTATTGATGTTTCCGGTTATGACTCTTCCACATTGAATGGCGATGTCTTGATCGGCTACCGCAACGATTTGTTCAATCTTCTCGGGGTTGGCATCGGCATTCATCATGCCATGGGTAGCGGTGACAACTACATCCCTTTATATGCAACGCTTCGCACTTCTTTCTCAAAGGTGCCGAAGCTTTTCTTTATGTCGGTGAAATTCGGCTATTCTTTTAACACCATCGGAGATGCCGACACTTTTGGCGACACGAATGCAAGTCTGGGTGGTGGAATTAATTTAGGGAAGTCAAGGAAATTCCGTTCTTACCTTATGCTTGCCTACGAATTCAGGCATTTCAACAAGAAACATAGAGAAATCGTATCTATTGAGAATCAGAACATTTCCATGATGTCTCTGACCCTCGGGTTTAATTTTTAGAATAACAAATAAAAAATTATATAGTCATGAACGATTTAGCCACCAAATATAATCCCGCTGAGGTTGAGGAGAAGTGGTATGCATATTGGATGGAACATAGATTGTTTCATTCCGAACCCGATGAGAGGGATCCTTTTTGCATAGTTATCCCCCCACCTAATGTAACAGGTGTTCTCCACATGGGTCACATGCTCAACAACACAATCCAGGATATTTTGGTGAGAAGGGCGAGGATGAAAGGCAAAAATGCCCTATGGGTTCCCGGAACAGACCATGCCGCCATATCGACTGAGGCTAAAGTGGTGGCTAAACTGGCTCAGGAAGGCATTGAGAAAAGCAGTCTGTCACGCGAGGAATTTTTAAACCATGCTTGGGACTGGACAAACAAGTATGGTGGCATAATCCTCACCCAGCTTAGGAAACTGGGAGCTTCCTGCGATTGGGAAAGAACCGCTTTCACGATGGACAAGATTCGTTCGGAAAGTGTCATTAAGGTTTTCTGCGACCTTTACGAACGCGGCCTCATTTATCGCGGTGTAAGGATGGTCAACTGGGATCCACAGGCCCTGACAGCTCTTTCTGATGAGGAAGTGATTTACAAGGAGGAACAAAGCAAACTCTTCTATCTCAAATATATGGTGGAAGGGGAAAATGGCAAATATATTGTTGTGGCGACTACTCGTCCGGAAACAATCCTTGGTGACACTGCAGTTTGTGTCAATCCTAAAGATGAAAGATATAAATGGCTTAAGGGCAAGAGAGTGATAGTGCCGTTGGTGAATAGATCCGTGCCAGTGATTGCTGATGAATATGTGGAGATGGATTTCGGCACCGGTTGTCTCAAAGTCACTCCGGCTCACGATGTCAACGACTATATGCTTGGTGACAAATATGGTCTTGAGTCTATCGACATTTTTAATGACAACGGGACAATCTCTCCTGCAGGAGGCATGTATGTGGGAATGGATAGATTTGATGTGCGTAAACAAATCACGGAAGACCTCAGAGAAAAAGGTCTTCTTGATAAAACTGAAGATTACGTTAACAAAGTCGGACATTCGGAAAGAACTAATGCAGTGATCGAACCCAAACTTTCCATGCAGTGGTTCGTGAAGATGGAAGACCTTGTCAAACCGGCTTTAAATGCGGTAGAGATTGATGATATTAAATTTGTACCCGCGAAATTTAAAAACACTTATCGTCATTGGATGACCAATATAAAAGACTGGTGCATCTCCCGTCAGTTATGGTGGGGACATCAGATTCCGGCATGGTACACTCCCGACAATAATTATGTGGTTGCGGAAAACAAAGAGGAGGCTCTCTTGAAAGCTATTGAAAAGACGGGGAACCCTGAACTGACCGTAAACGATCTGAAAAGAGACCCCGACTGTCTTGACACATGGTTCTCCTCTTGGCTTTGGCCTATCTCTCTTTTTAACGGCATACTTGACCCCGAAAACAAGGAGTTTAAGTATTATTATCCCACGACTGATCTTGTCACTGCACCTGATATTATTTTCTTCTGGGTGGCAAGAATGATTATCGCCGGTTATGCTTTTGCAGATCAGAAACCTTTTGGGAATGTCTATTTCACCGGAATCGTGAGGGATAAAATCGGCAGGAAAATGTCGAAATCTCTCGGCAACTCTCCCGACCCTCTCGACCTTATTGATAAATACGGCGCCGACGGTGTCAGGATGGGTCTAATGCTCGGTGCTCCGGCAGGAAATGACATAATGTATGATGATTCATTATGTGAACAAGGTAGAAATTTCTGTAATAAGATATGGAATGCTTTCCGGCTTGTCAAAGGCTGGGAAGTGGATGAGGAAAAACCTTGTCCCGAATCATCCAAAGTTGCTGTTGAATGGTTTGATTCCATTGTGAACAAGGCTCTTTTGGAAATTGAAGATTTGATGGGAAAATTCAGGATCTCGGAAGCACTCATGATGGCTTACAAACTCTTCTGGGATGAATTCTCGTCTTGGTATCTTGAAATAATAAAACCGTCATACGGAAGTCCGATCGACAAGGCAACTTACGATGCAACCTTGAAATTCTTCGACACTCTTTTGAAAATCCTTCATCCTTTCATGCCTTTTATCACAGAAGAATTATGGCAACATCTTTATGAAAGGAAGGATGGTGAAAGCATCATGGTGGCACTCCTTCCCACACCCGGGAAAGTTGATGAAAATCTTTTAAATAATTTTGAAATACTCAAAGAGATTATAGGTGGGATAAGAAATATAAGGAAACAAAAGCAAATCCCTCAAAAAGATGCCCTTCAACTTTTAGTGAAAGGTGAATCCGACAGCATCCTTAATTCTGTGATTGAAAAAATAGGTAATGTTTCGTCTATAACCCTGACTGACGCCAAACCGGCTGCTTCTGCTTCCTTTATGGTGGGAGCGGTGGAATATATCGTGCCAATAGATAAATCAGTCAATCTTGATGAAGAATTGAGAAAACTTCAGAACGACTTGGACTACAACTATCGTTTCCTTGATTCCGTTCGCAAGAAGCTGAGCAATGAGAAATTCGTTTCGAATGCCCCTGAAAAGGTTGTGGCATTAGAAAAAAAGAAAGAAGCCGACGCTTTGGAAAAGATTCAGGCACTCACAGCAGCTATTGAGGCTCTCAAAGACCTGTAAGCAATATTTTACGAAGTATAATCAAGGCGATGATCCTCCCGGACCATCGCCTTATTTCATAATGTTGGTTAATATAAGTTTATAGTTCCAACGGAGTGTAAGGCATATCGAACGCCTCGGCCACAGCTTTGAACGTTACTTTTCCATCCACTACATTTACACCGTCGGCAAGACCTTTGTCTCTTTTGCACGCTTCAACCCAACCTAAATCGGCAAGTTTCAACGCGTATGGTAATGTGGCGTTGGTTAGAGCCAATGTTGATGTGAAAGGAACCGCTCCCGGAATATTTGCCACGGCATAGTGAACAACACCGTCCACCACATAGGTAGGTTCGCTATGTGTGGTGGCTTTTGATGTCTCGAAGCTTCCTCCTTGATCAATTGCCACGTCAACGACAACACTTCCCGGACGCATCATCGGCAACATATCTTTTGTAATTAGATGAGGTGCCTTTGCACCCGGAATCAACACCGATCCTATAACAAGATCCGTGGTGGGCAATTCCTGTTCTATATTATGCCTCGAACTATAAAGTGTTTTCACATTCTTCGGCATGACATCCGCACAATGGCGAAGCACGGGGAGTGAAATATCACAGATTGTCACGTCAGCGCCAAGTCCTGCTGCCATTAAAGCGGCGTTACGACCCACGACACCTGCTCCAAGCACGAGAACTTTTGCCGGTTTAACCCCGGGAACGCCACCTAAAAGAATTCCTCTTCCTCCCTGGGGCTTTTCAAGGAATCTCGCACCCTCCTGCACAGACATGCGACCTGCAACCTCACTCATCGGGATCAAAAGGGGAAGACGCCCTTCTCTGTCTCTGACCGTTTCATAAGCAATGCAGATTGCTCCGCTTTTTATCATCGCTTCAGTAAGAGCCAGATCACTTGCAAAATGGAAGTAAGTGAATAGAACCTGATCTTTCTTCACCAGTTTATATTCCGGTTCTATAGGTTCCTTAACTTTCACTATCATTTCAGCTATTCCATAAACATCCTCGATTGTGGGAAGTATCTTGGCGCCTGCCTTTACATATTCCTCATCGGCGAATCCGCTTCCTTCTCCTGCGGTGTGTTGAACATAAACCTCATGTCCATGTCCCACAAGTTCTTTGACTCCGGCGGGGGTTGCCCCCACCCTGTTTTCGTTATTCTTAATCTCTTTTGGAATTCCTATTTTCATATCATATCAGATTTAAGGTTTTTCTATTGCTAATTTAATTATTAATCTTTTTTCTCAAAATATTTTTTGCCGGTTATCACTCAAAAGTTTTTATTTTTGGATTCCTGACCTTGTCAATGGAAGAATAGATACGAAACAACCACAGCGGCAATCGCTCCTACGATATCTGCAAACAAAGCGTATCCCGCTGCATATCTCGTTTTATAAACTCCCACACTTCCGAAATAAACTGCAAGGATGTAGAAAGTTGTGTCTGTAGAACCTCTCACGGCTGCCGCAACCCTACTCACAAATGCGTCTGCGCCCTGGTCTCTCATCACATCAAGCATCATCGCGCATGAACCGCTTCCACTGAGGGGCTTCATCAACATGGTGGGCAGTGCGCCCACCCAGTCGGCATCAAGTCCCATCAATGTAACGCCGTTTTCCACACAGCGTGTGAAGGCTTCCAAAGCGCCGGATGACCTGAACATACCTATGGCCACAAGAATTGCAACAAGATATGGTATTATCATCACTGCAGTCTTAAATCCCTCTTTCGCACCCTCTATGAATGCGTCATACACATTTATCTTTCGGCAAATTCCGGCAATGAGAAATGTTATTATTATCCCGAATAAAATGGCGTTTGCTGCAAATGTGGAATATAACTCGACTTTGTCACTTGGCAGATTGTAAAAAAACCACACAACCAAAGCCACGACCCCACCGATACCCAGCAACCAGCTCCATATCACCGCATCCATCCTTATCCTTTGTTTCAGACACAAAGCAACAAGACCGGCTATCGTGGCTATCGAGGTTGCAATCAATATAGGGAGAAAAATGTCTGTTGGATTGGAGGCACCACCCTGGGCCCGATACATCATGACACTTATCGGGATAAGACAAAGCCCGGATGAATTCAACACCAGAAACATTATCATGGCATCCGTGGCTCTCTCCTTCTCTTTATTCAGGCTCTGCATTTCCTGCATTGCCCGCAATCCCATGGGCGTGGCGGCATTATCCAGTCCCAACATATTGGCAGATATGTTCATGAATATTGCCCCCATTGCAGGATGTCCTTTCGGTATTCCCGGAAAAAGTCGTGAGAAAAATGGATTTATAAGCCTGGCAAAAAAATCTATTACCCCTCCTCGTTCACCGATTTTCATTATACCGAGCCACAAGGTCAGCACCCCGGTCAGGCCAAGTGATATCTCAAATGCAAAAGCTGCCTGTGAAAACGACCCGTTTATGATTTCAGACCAGATTGAAAGATCTCCCTCTGTCAAGGTCCTGATTATCGCCATCAGAAATGCAACAACCAGCAACCCTATCCATATCCAGTTTAAAACCATTTCGAGTTATTGCAATCAGGATATCAGATCTTTCGTATCCCCATTATCTCTCTCACCTCTTTCAAGGTTCGGGATGCATGTTCTCGGGCACGTTCAGCTCCATTTTTCACAACCTTGGAAAGATATTCATCATTCCCTTTTATATCCAAAATACGCTCTCGGATAGGAAGAGTCACTTTCAAAATATACTCAGCCAATTGTTTCTTCATATCACCATAACGTATGGAACAGTCGGCATAGGCATCCCGGAAATATTTAACTGTATCCGGAGTTGACACAAGACTCATTAGAGAAAACAGATTTTCCACAGGCTGGCTCACCGGAGAATTCGGGGCTTGAGGCCCCTCATCAGTGACAGCTCTCATAACTTTTTTGCGTAGCGTTTTTTCGTCATCTATCAAATAGATGCAATTGCCTTCGCTTTTCCCCATTTTTCCCGATCCGTCAAGACCCGGCACTTTCAATGCAGCTCCTTCAAAATTGAAATTAACCGGCTCCCCGAAATAATCTGTCTTATAAAAGGAGTTAAACCTGCGGGCAAATCTTCTTGTAAGTTCCAGATGTTGTTCCTGGTCTTTCCCCACCGGAACAAAATCCGCTTTATGGATAAGTATATCAACCGCCATCAGAGTCGGATAGGTCAACAAACCGGCGTTGACTCGCTGGTTTGTCTGATTCCCTATTATCTCTTTTTCAATCTCGTCACTGTCAGAGGTTATGCCCAAAGCCTTCCGTGCTTTCTCTTTGAAAGAAGCAGTTCGCATCAATTCCCCGATACCTACATGCATGTTCATCAGTAGATACATTTCTGAAATCTCCGGAATATCGCTCTGCACATATATTATGTTTTTCTCGGGATCAAGGCCTGCCGCAATATATTCGGCAAGTATATCCTTCACACTCTGATGCAGGCTCGCGGGATCAGGATTGGTGGTCAGGGCGTGTAGATCTGCTATGAAGTATCTGCAGTCGTAGTCATCTTGCAATCTCACAAATTTGCTCAACGCTCCGTAATAATTCCCCAAATGAAGATTACCGGTAGATCGTATACCGCTAACCACTACCTTCTTTGATGTTTCTTTATCCATTTTTTCTTTATGATCTTTCTTACTTTTTATATCGCAAATTTAATCAATTATTTCCAATCTTTCTCGTGCCTTTCCCAGCTTAGGAAACCTTTTTAAATTTGGTTTGTTAAATAATTGGAATGACACAAGAAATTTTCTTTACTTCATGTCAAATTGATTTTAAATTTAAAACATTAATTAAAAAATAAGATTATGGAATTCACAAATTTAAAAATGGAAGATTACCCTTCTTTTCTTCAGCTCTATAATGACGTTTTCTCCACAGACCATAAACGTATTTATGAGGATGAAAAGCATCTTGATAATTTTATTAAGATGAAGGGAGGTAAGTTTAATGCCTTCGCAGCCAAAGATGGCGACCTTTTCCTTGGTTTCCTCTCCTACTGGACTTTCGAGGGCTACACTTATATCGAACATTTCGCCATCGCCCCGGATCAACGCGGTAAAAATCTCGGAAGATTGATGCTCAACCATCTATTCAAGGAGGTCAGCCCCAATGTTTTGCTCGAAACCACCCCTCCGGAGGATGAGGAATCTGAAAAAAGAATCAGTTTTTATGAAAAAAACGGTTTCAAAATCAGAAAGGAATTTAATTACACCCAACCTTCCTACGGTGGCAAAGGGCAAAAAGCGGTGCCGATGCTTCTCATGACTCACGGAGACGTCAACCTGCACAACATTGATTCCATTAAAGAAATGTTGCAGGAGGTCTATAACATCAACCATTGATTTGATTAAAATTATTGAACAAAGGACGGGGTCGTCACAGATTCCCGTCCTTCTTTTTTTATTCCGTCTCAGCTAAAGCAGCTTCCTCAGTCTTATGTTTTTTCATTTTAACCCTCATCGTGTCAAAACCTTGGCCATAGACTCCGTTTACATTGGCCTGGGTTATAAAGGCCCGGTCGTCGATACTCTTCACTATTCTGAAAATGGTGACACTCTCTATCTTCCTGCACCACACCATCAATACCTTTATCTGAGATTTGGTGTACCACCCTTCAGCATCCATCACCGTGACACCTCTGTGTGCCTCCTGATTGATTTGATCGGCAATCTCCGACCATTTGCTTGAAAAGATTATAAACTGTGTAGCCTGGCGGTTGGTATTGATCACCATATCTGTCATATAAGCTATGATGAAAGTCACCACCCATCCATAAACTATCAACGGCACCCTCGCTGCAAGTCTTTCCGTCAGGTTCCCCTCAAAAGGAAGGAATATTGAGCATGTCACAATCAACATGTCGCAAAATATCATTGTACGGCCGATACTTACGTTACTTACCTTTGAAACCATGGCCGCAACTATGTCAGTTCCACCCGACGATCCGTTATGCACAAACACAATGCCTATTCCTAATCCACACAAAATTGCACCAAGGATAGCACTCATCGACATTTCTTCAATCAAAGGATGACCCAGACTCATGAAGATGGTCTCAAAAACACCGATAGAAATTGAAATGACTGTGGCACCGAAAATAGTGCGCAACACAAAAGTCTTCCCGACAAGCCGGAATGCCCCGGCAAGCAGCAACAGGTTGCAGGCATATTGTGTCACGGCCACCGGTATGAAACCATTCGTGGCAAAATAAACCAGAGTGCCGACACCCGACAATCCCCCGATCACTATCTCATGCGGAAGGATAAATGCCGTGAACCCGACACCATACAATATCAGGCCCAGAATTATAAAGAAATAGTCTTTCATTCCGGTGAGCATGTTTATTCCTTTATCTTTTATCATTGTTTATCCGTTTATTCATTTGTTTTCGGGCGCAAAATTACCCAATAAATTCTAATTCACGATAAATTTTGTAACTTTGTGTCTCCCTTTCGGCTCTTTTCTCCGTCAGGAAGATATTTTTATTAATTCATCCCGTTTTTTCAGTATGAAATCGAGATTTTTAATCATCGCTGCCATCCTTTTGTCAAGCGTTTCATCAGCATCAGCTCAAGATTTTTTTGACACTGCCGATGCTCCAAGTTTCTTTAATATCGGAGTGAGGTTGGGATTCAACACCTCAAACCGTACTTTCACCAAGGATGCTTTCAATCTTTGGACCAACGACAGCTGGGGAACAGGATTCAATATCGGCGCGGTGGTTAATCTTAATTTCAAGGAATACCTTTCAATCCAACCAGGCATTTTCTTTGAGTCAAGAAGCGGGAAATATGCTTATCTCACAGAGTATATCGACAGCTATAACAGGGAACAGACTTTTTACCAGATGGGGACCTTGAGGGCATACTATATCTCAGTGCCTGTGCTCGCAGTGCTAAAGTTCAATATTGCAAATAAAATCAAATGGCTTGTAGATTTAGGTCCCTATTTCCAACTCAAATTAGGGGAATCCGGTCAAGACAATATAAATGTTCTCTACCGCCTTCCGCAAGCTAACCAATATGACTATTACACAGCCACTTCCAATTCTTTCGGAGTAGGATTAAAATTAGGAACCGGGTTGAAATTCCTGAATCATTATTATCTTGGTATCCATTATTTGGCAGGATTGACCAACGCATGGAAAGTCCCGGCCGGTGGGAAAAACAAATCCTGGGAATTCTCAGTGGGCTACGATTTCTAAGAATAGCGTTCCCTAATACCCCTTTTGTAATACCATGTCTAATATCCTGGAGGAATTTTGTTTAGGACCGTCGGTTAAATTTAACCAGACAGCTTTATCATCCCTTTTGTGCCAGGTTAGTTGCTTCTTGGCATAGACTCTTGTATTTTTTTGAATCCGGCTTATGGCTTCTTCTCGAGTGAATTTTCCATCAAAATAAAGGAACATCTCCTTGAGACCAACCGTGTTTATGGAATTCAAATTCCTGAATGCCGACACCCTCCGTGCCTCATCCTCCAAACCTTTGTCAATCATCTCAAGAGTCCTCCGGTTAATCCGTTTGAATAATTCGTTTCTATCCCCGCCAAGACACACCTTCTTATATTCAAAATTCCTCGCCCTCCTCTCTTTACCCAATAAAGAACTGTAAGGGCGCCCGGCCGTTAGAGAAACCTCCACTGCATGGAAAACACGCTTCAGATTATTCGGATCA
>JAFLTM010000011.1 GCA_022509225.1 Muribaculaceae bacterium | reverse complement strand
GCCGGCGTTATCCGGTTTGCGAATGCAAATTTACAACATTCTTCGGGAGTGACAAAATTAAAGCCTATCTTTTTATTTCTTTTTTCACTTTTTGGCAGCCTTATAACAGTTTTTTCCGTCTGACAGATTGTGATTGTAAATATTTTCTTTTTTCTTTGACAAAAATTATTAACTTTGCAATGATAGGGCAACCATTCCCGGTCAATTAAATAACGATAAACCATATAATATAACAATAATGAAGCTTAATCTCTTATTATCAGCGGCTTTAGTTGCCGGCACAGCAATCCTGACCACAGCTCAGACTCATAAGGAGGGCGAGGAATACTACCGGGCAGACCAGTATTCGAACGCCAAAGAGCTTTTGCAAAGAAATTACAACAATCCCGGCACTGACAAAGCCGTGAGCGATTATTATCTTGGAAGAATAGCTCTTGAGGAGGGCAACAAGGCCGAGGCTGCCGATTTTTTCAATAAAGGTGTGGCCGCTAATCCGGAATATGCTTATAATTATGTGGGTCTCGGTGAGATCGAGCTCATGAACGGCAACAAGGCCGGTGCAGAAAAATTGTTCAAGGATGCCAGGACCCATGTGAAAAAGGATGCTTCGCTTGACATAGCCATCGCCCGGGCATATTATAACGTTGATCCCACTGCCTACGCCAAAGATATAGACAAGAATGTGCTGCAGGCAACCAAAAACAGTCCTAAGGATGGTCCGGCACCTACCAACACCGACATCTATCTGTTTGAGGGCGACCGTTTCAAAGATCAGAAAGATTTCGGAAAGGCTGGTAACCAGTATCAGATGGCCACAACTTATAATCCGAATGCCACTGAAGCTTATGTTAAGTATGCCAATCTTTTCACTCAGGTAAATCCGGAATATGCAATCGACATGCTCAACGGCCTGATGAAAGTTAACCCGCAGTCAGCACTTGGACAGCGCGAGCTTGCAAGCGCATATTATAACGCAGGTAAATTCAAAGAAGCTGCGACTGAATATCAGAAATACGTCAACAACCCCAACCACTTCAAGCAGGACGAAGACCGCTATGCGTTCCTTTTGTTCTATGGTGGCGACTATAAGGACGGATACAATTACGCTTCAAAATTGTATAAAGAGAATCCTAAGAATTTCACGGCACAACGTTATCAGTTCATGAATGCTGCACAGTTGGAGGAAATGAAAGATCAGCTTCTCCCTTTGGCCGAACAGCTTGTTGCAGTGCATAATGCCGACCGTAACGCCAACAAATTTGCACCGATCGACTATATTTTGATCGGTGACGAGCTTACAAATGCAGGTCGTCCGAAAGAGGCACAGGCATTGTTTGAAGAGGCGATAGCCGATGATCCCGAAAACCGCGAATATTACAAACAGCTGGCATTGGTTTATGTGAAGGAGAACGACCTCCCAGGTGCAACAGATGCATTCCAGGGTTATATCGACCACACGGAGAACCCGTCATACAACGATTATATTCAGCAGGCTACCTATGCGTTCTATGCGGGTGTTCAGAACCAGCAGGAGAATCCCGCCAATGCAAACAAATATTATGACATGGCCGAGACAAGCGTTGACAAGGCTGCCGCCATTTCATCAGATTTCACTCGTCCGTTAAAGATGAAGGGTGATATAGCAAAACAAAAGGTATCGGAAGACCAGGTGGCTTCAGCTGCCGTTCCTTATTTCACTGAGGGCATCGCCCTTTTTGAAGGAAAGGCTAATCCCAGCAGAAACGACATCAATGATGCCAAGGAGATGTATAACTATATGGGTAATTATTATCTTGATCAGAAAGATGTTGACACTGCCATAACTTATTTCAACAAATATCTTGATTTGGATCCCGACAACGAAGCTTACAGGAAGTTTGTTGAAGGTTTAAAGAAGTAATATAAGTCTGATTTAAAGGATATATAAGAGAGACTTTCCCCGTTAAGCGGATGTCTCTCTTATTTTTTTGAGAAAAAGCAGATTCGTGGGGTAAAGTTCTTTTTTTACATCCCAAAATAGTTTAAATTTGCATATCTGTAAAGGTGTGGTCACCAATGCACAGACAACCACTATAACACCATCAGCTGATGCCTGAGAAAATAAAGATAAAAAGGGGGCTTGATATCCCCTTGTCCGGAAAACCTTCGTCGGAAGTAAGTGAAGACACCACAACCGTGATGTATGCCATTTATCCTGATGATTTTCCGGGTCCGGTATGGAAAGCCGTTGTAAAGCCGGGAGACGAGGTCAAGGCAGGAGACGCGTTACTTGCAGACAAGATTACCGGAACAATAAAATTGGTTTCACCGGTCGGAGGTATGGTCAAGGAAATCAACCGTGGGGAACGCCGTCACATAAATTATGTGAGTGTTGAAGCGGGGAAAGCAGTTGCCACTCCCCCTGAAATGAAGATTTCGACAGACAAAGAGGGGATAGAAAACCTCCTTCAATCCACCGGTTTATGGGCGATGATGCGACAGCGTCCCTACGACATTGTTCCTCAAACCGGAGTAACACCACGTGATATATTTGTGACGGCATTCGATTCATCGCCACTTGCAGGAGATATAATCATAAGAGAAGATTATCCCTCGTTGGAGAAAGGGTTGGAAGTATTGTCTAAACTAACCACGGGGAAAGTATATTTAGGCGTGCGTCAAAGTCAAGGCATCACTTCGAAGGTGGCCGAGGTCGTGGAAGTGGAAGGTCCCCATCCGGCGGGGAATGTCGGACCACAGATAGCATCTATCCGGCCGGTCAATAAAGGAGAAACGGTATGGACAACCGATGCAGAGACAGTGGTCAGAATAGGCAAACTGTTTGAAAAGGGGGTGATAGATTTTCATACCATCGTGGCAGTCACCGGTCCTGAAGTGAAAGATCCTCATATTGTCAAGACTATTGTGGGAGCATCCGTAAAGGGAATTTTGAAAGGTTTCACAGAGTCAGAAGAGGGGGTGCGTATAATTTCAGGGAATGTCCTGACAGGTGTAAAGGTAAATATAGACGGCTATCTTCATTATCCCTACAGGCAGATCACGGTAATAGAGGAAGGGGATCAAGCCGATGAATTTATGGGCTGGGCGTCGATGAATCCGGGTAAATTCAGCGTGAAAAGGAATTTTCCGGCTTTTTTGCGTGGATTGAGCAAGCCTTTTGATTTTGATGCAAGGATAAAAGGAGGCAAGCGTGCCATGATACTTAGCGGAGAATACGACAAGGTTTTCCCGTTCGACATATATCCCGAATATCTTTTGAAGGCCATAATGGCAAAAGATATCGACCGCATGGAGAAACTCGGCATCTATGAAGTTGCCCCTGAAGACTTTGCACTGCCTGAGTTTGTAGATACCTCAAAGCAGGAGTTGCAGAAAACAGTCAGGGAGGGATTAGATTATCTCAGGAAAGAACTCTCTTAAACAAGCCATACAACATAAATCCATTTCAATGAAAGGATTAAAGAAAAAAATAGACAATGTAAAGCCGCATTTCGAAAAAGGGGGCAAGTTTGAAAAGCTCCATTCGGTTTTCGACGGTTTTTACACATTTCTGTTCACGCCAAACGAGACATCTAAAAGCGGGGTCCACATCCATGACTCCAACGATTCAAAAAGGACAATGACAACGGTGATCATAGCTTTGCTCCCGTGTGTTCTTTTTGGCATGTGGAATATAGGACTCCAGCACAATTTGGCGGTTGGAGATCCCGACAGAGCATTTTTCAGGATGTTCTTTTACGGATTTTTCGCGGTGTTGCCGCAAATCCTCACAGCCTACATTGTGGGTCTTGGCATTGAATTCGTGGTTGCCCAGATAAGGGGTCATGAGATTCAGGAAGGATTCCTTGTGTCGGGTATATTGATCCCTATGATATGCCCGGTGGATACTCCATGCTGGATGCTGGCAGTGGCAGTAGCCTTTGCCGTGATTTTTGCAAAAGAGGTGTTCGGAGGCACAGGTTATAATTTCCTGAACGTCGCACTGGTGACACGTGCTTTTCTGTTTTTCGCCTATCCCTCGAAGATGAGTGGCGACAACGTGTTTGTGTCATTAGGCAACCAACTTCCGGTTGACGGATTTTCAGGAGCCACCCCTCTGGGACAACTTGCGGCATCGAGCGGAGAAGCTCAGGTGCTGGGTGTGACCGGCGATCCTTTGACCCTTACCGACATGTTCTTTGGTTTTTATCCGGGGTCATGGGGGGAGACCTCAACATTCTGTATCCTTATCGGTATGGTGATACTGCTTGTTACGGGGATTGCCTCATGGCGAATCATATTGTCGGCAGGAGTAGGAGGTTTCCTGATGGGGCTTCTGGCGCATCATTTTGCAATGGACCTATACCCTGTGACGTATCTCACTCCGTTCGAACAGATGAGCCTGGGCGGGTTTGCTTTCGCGGTGGTGTTTATGGCAACCGACCCCGTTACTTCCTGTCGCACCGAAACCGGAAAATATATCTACGGATTTCTTGTTGGAGTGATAGCAATTCTTATAAGATGTTATAACACAGGATATCCTGAGGGTGCCATGCTCTCGGTTCTTCTAATGAACTGTTTTGCCCCGCTCATAGACTATATAGTAGTGAATTCGAATATCAACCGCAGGTTAAAGCGTGCCATCATCAAAGAACAATAACAGGCTCCGGATATGAACAGACAAAGTAACGTTTACACAGTGATCTATGCCATCGTGCTTGTTTTAGTTGTTGGTGTGGTTTTATCTGTTGTTTATCAGGTATTGCGTCCCACGCAGCTTGAAAATATAGCCAATGATACGAAAAAACAGATACTGGCATCGGCAAGACTCAGTCCTGAAAAGGATGAAAGCGTATCATCACTCTTTGACCGACATATAGTGTCAAGCTATATCGTAAATTCTAAGGGTAAAAGGATAGATGAGGAAGAAAATCCCTTTGACATAAATATGGCTCTTGAGGTTAAAAAACCTGCCGACGAAAGATTACTGCCGGTGTTTGAGTGCACCACATCAGACGGTTTGAAATATATAGTGCCGGTTTATGGAGCCGGACTTTGGGGTCCGATTTGGGGGTATATAGCCTTCAATGACAACGGCGACACCATCTATGGGGCATATTTTGCACATCAGGGTGAGACTCCGGGACTGGGAGCGGAGATTGAAAAACCTGCTTTCTCAGGTCAGTTCGACGGCAAGAATATCTTTTCGCCTGACGGATCTTTCACGTCGGTTGCAGTTGTCAAGCTTGGCAAGGAACCGGCCGGTCAGGCATGGGTGCATGCCGTGAGTGGAGGCACCATAACGAGTCAAGGTGTCCAGAAAATGCTCTATGATTCCCTTGAACCTTACACTGCCTTCTTTAAGGAGCTTAAAAATAAGGATGATAACTCAAGCTCGCAGGTTGAAGTTGAAGAATCCGGTTTCACCGGTTCTGAAGATAACGGCGAAGGCTTGAATCCACAAGAACTTTAAAGCTGAGATTATGAAAATAAGTAAATCCTGGCTTCCATTTGTGAACCCGTTGTCGAAAGACAATCCTGTGATCGTGCAAGTGCTTGGTATATGTTCGGCCTTGGCGGTTACGGCTAAACTTGAACCGGCAGTTGTGATGACAATATCCGTCACGGCAGTTCTGGCATTAGCAAATGTAATTATATCTTTGTTACGCAACACAATTCCCAATTCGATACGAATAATAGTGCAGCTTGTGGTTGTGGCCGCCCTTGTGGTGATAGTTGATCAGGTTTTGAAAGCATGGAACTACGAGGTGAGTAAGGCCTTGTCGGTATTCATAGGACTTATAATCACCAATTGCATTATAATGGGACGTCTTGAGGCGTTTGCGATGAGTAACAGGCCATGGCCGGCGTTTCTTGATGGTGTAGGGAATGCCTTGGGTTATGGCATGATACTTATAATTGTGGCCTTTTTCCGAGAGCTGTTGGGAAGTGGCACAATTTTCGGGTATCAGGTGATACCGCAATGGTGGTATGATGCCGGCTACCAAAACAACGGAATGATGATATTGCCACCGATGGCGTTGATAACGGTAGCCTGTATAATCTGGGTGCACAGAGCAAAAAACAAGGACCTTCAGGAATAGGAAATTATGGAAAATCTGAACTTATTTATCCGGTCGATATTTGTCGACAATATGATATTCGCCTACTTCCTCGGGATGTGTTCCTTCCTGGCGGTATCAAAAAATGTCAAGACATCATTCGGGCTTGGCATCGCAGTGTGTTTTGTGCTGATAATAGCATTGCCTGTGACCTGGTGTATAAACCAGTATATACTGATTCCGGGGGCTTTATCTTGGCTCGGAGAGCATTATGTGGATCTTGACTTGAGCTTTTTAGGCTTGATAATGTTCATATCGGTAATTGCCGCGCTTGTGCAGATAGTTGAAATGGTGATAGAAAAATACTCCCCGTCGCTTTACACTTCTCTGGGTATCTTTCTGCCTTTGATAGCTGTTAACTGTGCTATCCTTGGGGCAGTGCTTTTCATGCAACAACGAGATTTTTCAAATGCTTGGACAGCGACAGTTTACGGTGCAGGCTCAGGAATTGGATGGCTTCTGGCCATCACATGTCTCGCGGCAATTAGGGAAAGACTTTCCTATAGCCAAATTCCGGCGCCGTTAAGAGGAATAGGCATCACATTTATCATTACAGGATTGATGGGAATAGCTTTCATGAGTTTTCTCGGAATCAAGATTTAATCTGAAAGAAACTAAAAAAAGAAATTAAAAGACCGATATATATGTCTGTTCTGAATATGGTTCATTGGAACTCGGTTGTTGTGGCGGCATTGATTTTCCTGTCGATTGCACTCGTTTTGGTTATAATCCTGCTATTCGCGAAGAAATGGCTTGTAGCTGGAGGTGACGTGATGATCACAATAAACGGAGGCAAAAAAGAATTGCCGGCTCAAGCGGGAAAAACGCTATTGGCCACTTTGTCGGAAGGAGGGGTGCATCTCTCGTCGGCTTGCGGAGGAAAGGGGAGCTGCGGACAATGCAAACTTCAGGTTACCGAGGGTGGAGGCGATATGCTCCCTACAGAAGCGGTTCATTTCACACGTAAACAGATTAAAGATCACTGGAGACTCGGGTGCCAGGTTAAAGTTAAAAACGACCTTCATATAGAGATTGATGAAGCTGCCCTTGACGTGAAAGAATATGAATGTGAAGTGATCTCTAACAAGAACGTGGCCACTTTCATGAAAGAGTTTATAGTGCAGCTTCCGGAAGGAGAGCACATGAACTTTATCCCGGGTTCATATTCACAGATCCGTATTCCAAAATATGAAATAGACTACGACAAGGATATTGATAAAGGACTTATAGGAAAAGAGTATCTCCCGGCATGGGAAAAATTCGGATTGTTCACATTGAAAGCTAAAAATACCGAGGAAACGGTCAGGGCTTATTCCATGGCAAATTATCCCGAAGAGGGCGACCGATTCATGCTGACAGTGAGAATAGCCACCCCACCTTTCAAACCGAAACCTCAGACAGGTTTTATGGATGTGCCTCCGGGAATAGCCTCCTCCTATATATTCTCACTTAAACCGGGCGACAAGGTTTTGATGAGTGGCCCTTACGGTGACTTCCATCCAATTATAAACTCAAAGGCAGAGATGATATGGGTTGGAGGCGGTGCCGGTATGGCACCATTGCGGGCTCAGATAATGTGGATGACCAAGACCAGACATTGCACCGACCGAAAGATGAGCTATTTCTATGGTGCAAGGGCGCTGAATGAAGTGTTTTATCTTCAAGATTTCCTTGATTTGGAGAAAGAATTCCCGAATTTCAAATTCTACCTTGCACTCGACCGACCGGATCCGGCAGCAGATGCTGCAGGTGTTGAATACACACCGGGATTTGTGCATGAAGTGATGTATGAAAAATATCTGAAGAACCATGAAAGTCCTGAGGATATTGAATATTACATGTGTGGCCCCGGACCTATGAGCAATGCTGTCAACAATATGCTCTATAATCTTGGAGTGGAACCTGAATCAATTCATTATGACAATTTTGGTGGATAATCATATCCGGTACCATATAAAATTGAATAATAATTCACCCAACTTTCAAAAATAAAACTAAAAAGCTAACAAATACCATGAAAAGAGATAATGAAGTTTTTGATATAATAGACAGGGAGCATCTTCGTCAACGTAGAGGTATCGAGCTCATAGCGAGTGAAAATTTTGTAAGCGACGAGGTAATGAGGGCCATGGGTTCTTGTTTAACCAATAAATATGCTGAAGGCTATCCGGGACACAGGTATTACGGAGGATGTCAGGTGGTGGATGAAGCAGAAAACCTTGCGATCGAGAGGGCAAAAAAACTGTTTGATGCAGAATGGGTAAATGTTCAGCCCCATAGTGGCGCACAAGCCAATATGGCTGTTTTTATGGCTTGCCTTCAACCGGGCGACACATTTATGGGTATGGATCTGAGTCACGGTGGACACCTTAGTCATGGCAGTCCCGTGAATTTTTCAGGTCTTCAATTTAATCCTATAAGTTATTCTGTGAATGCAGAGACCGGAAGGGTTGACTATGATGAAATGGAAAAAAAGGCGAGGGAGTATAAACCAAAATTGATAATAGCCGGGGCAAGCGCTTATAGCCGGGAATGGGATTATGCCAGAATCAGGAAACTTGCCGATGAGATAGGCGCTATTTTTATGGTTGATATGGCTCATCCCGCAGGGCTCATTGCCGCCGGACTTCTTGAAAACCCGGTGAAACATGCTCACATCGTCACTACAACCACCCATAAGACACTAAGGGGTCCGCGCGGAGGAATGATATTGATGGGTAAAGATTTCGACAATCCCTGGGGCAAGAAAACTCCGAAGGGAGAGGTCAAGAAAATGTCTGCTCTCTTAGATTCTGCAGTATTCCCGGGCGTGCAAGGTGGGCCACTTGAACATGTGATAGCCGCTAAAGCAGTTGCATTCGGAGAGGCACTTCAGCCTGAATGGAAGGAATATGCCGAACAGGTTAAAAAGAATGCGGCGGCTTTGGCAGAAGCTTTGATCAAGAGGGGTTATAAGATAATCTCAGACGGCACCGACAATCACTCGATGCTTGTGGATCTCAGACCTAAATTCCCTGAGATGAGCGGAAAGAAGGCGGAAAGAGTGTTGGTTGAAGCAGATATCACAGCCAATAAAAATATGGTGCCCTACGATAGCCGTTCTCCCTTCCTAACCTCGGGATTACGTTTCGGCACAGCAGCTATAACAACCCGCGGAGCAAAAGAGGATTTGATGGAGACAATAGCAGAAATGATCGATGAAGTCCTTACACATGCAGATGAACCGGAAGTTATTGCAAAAGTGCTTGGGGAAGTCAACGAGATGATGAATGATTATCCTATGTTTGCCTGGTGAGTGTTGAGCTAAACGACAGAGCCTACGTTTCAATAGAAAAGGAAGTTCTTGCAGGACTTCCAGCAGCCAACTATAATAAGGAGATTGTGATAGTGGATCGGAACGACGGCATCCGGGATGCCGTCGCCGAACTGCGACAGTCTTCAATAATCGGATTTGACACGGAAACCAAACCAAGTTTTAAAAAAGGAGAATATCACACTATTGCTCTTGTGCAGCTGTCAACTCCTGAAAAAAGTTTTCTTTTCCGCATAAATAAAATCGGTTTACCCCAAGAGGTTATTGATATTCTGGAAGATCGAGAATTGCTAAAGGTTGGCCTTTCAATAAGAGATGATTTTCATAATCTTGCCAAAATAGCGGAAATGAATCCTCAGGCGTTTGTGGAGCTTCAAAGTTACGCAAAAGAATTCAAGATAACCGACAGTAGTCTTTCAAGATTATACGGCATACTTTTCGGAGAGAGGATCAGCAAACATCAGCGACTTTCGAACTGGGAAGCAGAAGAACTCACAGATGCACAAAAAAACTATGCAGCGTTAGATGCCTATGCATGCATACGCATCTACAGATATTTGAAAGAAGGCAATTTCAGACCTGCTGAGTCCGCCTATCTTAAATACCATGAAGAAACTGCGGAAATTTCAGAGGAAGAATCATGAAAATAAGAAAATATCAGTTAGTTACTTGTCTGTTGGTGATTTATGCTGTTTTCATGACTCTCTATTTCGGACTGGATTTGCTGAAATCAGGAGAAATAGCAAGATTTTGGATTACCCTTAGCGCTGAAATTATTGTAATTATACTTGCTTATTTTGCACTTCGGAAAAGAGACCGGTTGCGTAAAGAACGTGAAAAACAGGAATAAGATTCGAGACACTTTGTTTTAACAAAATGTTGAGAATTGCTCATCGCTAAATCTAAGATCTATAATCTTCAGGGTTTTTAGAACGTTTGAGTTTCCCGTTTGAAGTTTCAGGAAGTTTATCTACAAAAATTATTTCTTTAGGCTTTTGCCATGCCGGCAAAACTTCACTGATTTGCTTCATCAGAGAGTCTGAGGAGAAAAAATCCCGGCCTTCAATAATCAAGACAATACGTTCTCCCCATAGATTGTGGGGGAATGCAGTTACAATAAAACGTTGAGGTATAAATTGTCTAATCCGTTCTTCTATATCAAGAGGGTTGACTTTCTTTGCTCCGGTGATAATAATGTTGTCTTTTCTGCCTATAATGAAAAATTCCCTTTCTGAAACAATTTCACACAAATCAGTGGTTATAACGGGAGGTTGTCCGGGCAAATTAATCACAAGCGTTCCGGAATCTGATTTTTCAATGCCAATATTTTCAAAAGTAACGAAAGGAATCCTGTCGGATGTAATCTTTCGTAACGCTATGTGTGATGCTGTTTCCGTCATCCCGTAGGTTTCATAGGCATTTATTCCGCTTTCATGAATTTTACCTTTCAAGATTGATGGAATCGGGGCACCTCCAACAATTATATTCTTGATGTCAGGCAGACGGGATAAACTATCTGTAATGAAATTCATTTGCGACGGCACTACAGCCACTAAATCAAGCACTCTGTTTTTAGGCAAATCAGCTAAAGGCCGGTTGGAGGGATTCTCCCATGAAAAACCGCATCCTGCCAATTCTGCCCTTACGGCCATCATCTTGCCTCCAATAAAATCCGGTGAGATGCAAGAATGAAGATGAGAAGCAGCAGAAATATTAAAAAAGTTATTGGTTCTTTCGGCACTTTCACGCATCATCCTTTTCTCTAAAAAGATCTTTTTAGGTGTACCGGTGGATCCCGAAGTTGATACTTCAATTTCAGAGTCAAGATTTCTCCATATATCCAAGAACCGGGGATAATCCATATATTATCTGTGCCATTTTAAATTATCGAACTGATTATAGTCAAAGTTCAAGTCAGGTTTAAACATCAATTGATCCTTTTCCAAAAAGAGAGGGGTTTCAAAATTATTGTTAAACAATGCACCCGTTCCAAGACCTTGGGGACCTTTTGCTCTGACAGACGCAGTCCATTGTGCTATGGCATTAAGTCCCACATTCGATTCCAATGCAGAAGTGACCCACCATCCAATACCTCTTTTATCAGCCTCCTCTATCCATTCGGCAGCACCGGAAAAACCTCCGCAAAGAGCGGGTTTCAAGATGATATAAGCCGGCATTATATCTTCTAAAACTGCAATTCTTTCCTCTGTTGAGCCTTTCCCAATCAACTCCTCGTCCAATGCTACAGGGAGGGGTGAATTCTTGCATATTTCAGCCATAACCGAGGGATTACCTTCTTTTACAGGCTGCTCTATTGAATGAACTCCGAGTTCGGCAAGCGCATATAGCTTCTCCAAGCAATTATCCGGTGAAAAACCACCATTTGCATCAGTCCTGATCATGAGCTCGGTTTCATTGAATTTCCCCCGGATAAATTCTATCATTTCAAGTTCTTTATCCCAGTCGATAGCACCGATTTTTAATTTGATACAACGAAATCCTTCATTTATTTTTTTCTCAATTCTTTCTATCATTTCATCAAAATCACCCATCCACACCAGTCCGTTTATTTCTATTGAAGAGTTTCCTTCAGTGAAATCACCAGGGAAGTATATGCCGTTGCATCCATTAGAAAAGTCAAGAATGGCCTGCTCCAAACCGAACTGTATGGAGGAATGCCGGCTCAGGTCAGTTTCCTTGCCTATGGCCATATTGGCCATGAGCTCAGTAAGTTTCCATACATAATTTCCGTCGGCTTCTGGAGAAAGACCGGGGAAAACGGCAGCCTCGCCTATACCGAATTTTTCCGGATTTCTCTCATCGTATATTTTAATCAAGAAAGTGGGTTTTTCCGTGAGGATACCTCTTGAAGTTCCCCCCGGTGTTTTGAAATCAAGCAGATAAGGTGCGAATTCCAGTCTCATTTCATGGGAATTTGGGGAATTTGTCGAAATCGGGGTCTCGTTTTTCAAGGAAAGCTTCTTTACCCTCCTGTGCCTCATCCATAAGATAATACATCAGAGTGGCATCTCCCGCAAATTCCATGAGTCCACGCTGTCCGTCAAGTTCAGCATTCAAACCTCTTTTGATCATTCTGATGGCCAGGGGCGACCTCTTCATAATCACGCGACACCATTCCACCACCTCCTCTTCCAGTTTGTCGAAAGGCACCACCTTGTTCACCATTCCCATTTGCAAGGCTTCTTCTGCAGTGTATTGCCTGCAAAGGAACCATATCTCGCGAGCTTTCTTCTGTCCAACGCAGCGGGCAAGATAAGATGACCCGAATCCGGCATCGAAACTTCCCACCTTGGGTCCTGTCTGTCCAAACCGAGCGTTATCGCTTGCTATCGATAAATCACAAATCACATTTAAAACATTTCCGCCTCCAATTGCATAGCCGTTAACCATGGCAATAACCGGTTTCGGAATAGATCTGATTGCATTATGGAGATCCAGCACATTCAGACGTGGCACGCCATCATCTCCCACATATCCGCCTCTTCCTTTGGCATTTTGATCACCTCCGCTGCAAAACGCTTTATCGCCTGCTCCTGTTAACACCACGACACCAATGTCTGCTCGTTCCCTACAAATTGAGAAAGCATCAAGCATTTCCATATTGGTCAAGGGTCGGAAGGCATTATATACCTGGGGTCTGTTGATAGTGATTTTTGCAATACCCTCGAATTCTTCAAACAGTATATCAGTATAACTTTTAATAGGTTTCCAAGCAAACATAAAAAAACAATTTAGTTATATGCAAACTTAACTTTAAGAAACGATAATTGCAATATAAAGCCAAATTAGTTTGAGTGATTATTTTTGCTTAAATTTATATCCCAAAAAAAGACGAAAAAAGATGTATTACAATTTTGATGAACCCACCAATCGACATAAAACCAATTCCTATAAATGGGATAGTAATGAAAAAGATGATTTGATTCCATTGTGGGTTGCCGATATGGATTTCAAGACGGCTCCCCCCATAATAGAGGCGTTAAAAAAACGGGTGGAACAGGGTATTTTCGGATATACGAAGGTGCCACAGGAATATTATGATGCTGTAAGGAATTGGTTTTCAAGAAGACATGGCTGGAATTTCGGGTCAGATGAAATGATATACACAAGCGGGGTGGTGCCGGCAGTTTCTGCTGTAATCAAAGCCCTGACAAATCCGGGGGATAAAGTGATTGTGCAAACTCCGGTCTATAATTGTTTTTTTTCCTCCATACGTAATAACGGCTGTGAAGTATCTGAGAATGAACTTATATTAAGAGATGGATCTTATTACATTGATTTTGCAGATTTAGAGAATAGAGCTTCAGATGCCGGGGCTAAGGTCATGCTTTTATGTAATCCTCATAATCCATCCGGTAGAGTTTGGACAGAAGAAGAGCTTCTCAGAATTGGAGAGATTTGTGAAAAAAACGGAGTGACAGTGGTTAGTGACGAGATACACTGTGAATTGGTTTACCGTCCATATAAATACATTCCTTATGCATCCCTGTCTGATCACGCTGAAAAGAGTGTGGTGTGTTTTTCGCCCTCAAAAGCCTTCAATATAGCAGGTTTGCAAATTGCCAATATTGTATGCCGGAATGACCAAATGCGGGCAAAAATTGATAAGGCCATAAATATAAATGAAGTGTGCGATGTTAACCCGTTCGGAGTGATTGCAACAATCGAAGCTTACACAAAAGGTGAGGAGTGGCTTGAAGCTCTTGTAGGCTACTTATATGATAATTATCAGACAGTGGTTGATTTCTTTAAAAGAGAACTTCCTGACATCCCGTTAATCAAGCTTGAAGGAACTTATCTGGTATGGATGGATTGCCGGCAATTCAATATATCTTCAGAAATATTAGAGGAAAGAATGATCGATGAGACCGGAGTGTGGCTGAACGCGGGCTCTATGTACGGAAAGGCAGGCGAAGGATTCATGAGAATCAACATAGCCTGCCAAAGAAAAAGATTGTGTGAGGGTCTGGAAAGAATCAAAAAATTCTTCTCATCGATCTAAAGGCTTTTAACGGTCGCCATACATTTTATCATAGTATTTTTCGTAATCACCGCTGGTGACATTGTCAACCCATTCCTTGTTGTCGAGGTACCATTTCACAGTTTTTTCAATTCCTTCTTCGAATTGGAGGCTGGGCTCCCAACCAAGTTCTGATTGGAGTTTACGGCTATCGATTGCATAACGCATGTCATGACCGAGCCTGTCGGTGACGTATGTGATAAGATGTTCGGAGGATCCTTCCGGTTTGCCTGTAAGCCGGTCGACAGTGCGGATCAAAACCTTTATAAGGTCAATATTTTTCCATTCGTTAAATCCGCCGATATTATATGTGTCACCCGGTTTCCCTTTATGGAAAATAAGGTCGATTGCACGGGCATGATCTTCAACGAATAGCCAGTCTCTGACATTCTCGCCTTTGCCATAAACCGGAAGTGGGCGGTTTTGCATTATATTATTGATAAACAGAGGAATCAATTTTTCAGGAAATTGATACGGTCCATAATTGTTTGAACAGTTCGTGACTATTGTAGGGAGTCCATAGGTGTCGTGATAAGCTCTGACGAAATGATCGCTTGAAGCTTTGGATGCAGAATACGGGGAATGTGGATTATATTTTGTTTCTTCAGTAAAGAAATCCACCCCGAAAGCTGTGTGGTCGCTTGCCGATGCCTTTGTTGTGAAAGGAGCCTTTACCCCTTCAGGATTTGTCAGTTCCAACGCACCATATACCTCATCGGTTGAAATATGATAGAAAAGCTTGTTTTCAAACTTATCCGGCAGAGATTCCCAATACTCCTTGGCAGCCTGAAGGAGCGAGAGGGTGCCCATGACATTTGTTCTTGCAAAAGTGAAAGGGTCTTTGATTGAACGATCTACATGACTTTCAGCAGCCAGATGTATCACTCCGGTAATCTTGTTTTCACTAATAATCTTTCTCATCTCATCTATATCGGCTATATCCGCCTTATAGAATTTATAATTCGATGCATTTTCAATATCTTTTAGATTAGCCAGATTACCTGCATAGGTGAGTTTATCGACATTGACAATGGTTGATTCCGGATATTTGGTTACAAAGAGTCTGACAACATGCGATCCAATGAAACCGGCGCCACCTGTTATCATTATATTTTTAGGGGTATCACTCATAATTTTGTAATTTTTAAAGCTTGTTACGTGGGGAGTTTTATTCAGATGCCATGTTACGCATGCAAACTCTCAGGGAATCATGCCAGTGAGGAATTTTCACATTAAAAGTTTCTTTAATTTTTGTCTTGTCCATCACTGAATAGGGTGGCCGTGTCACTTTTGAAGGGAATTCATTTGAATGACAAGGTAAAATCTCTTTGTCTTTAAATTCTGACAAATTGCAGATGGCTGAAGCAAAATCAAACCATGAACATACTCCTTCATTTGAAAAATGATAGATCCCCTCAAATCCTTTGAGTTTCCTATTTGATATCACTGTCACAATAGTCTCCGCAAGATCTCCGGCGTAGGTTGGGGTTCCACATTGGTCGAACACCACTTTTATTGAATCGCGGGCTTGAAGGAGAGAAATAATTTTTTTCACGAAATTGGCACCGAATTCAGAATAGAGCCATGAAGTGCGAATAATTATAGCTGAGGCTCCCGAATCTTTAATTTCATTTTCACCATGCAGTTTTGTCAAACCATACACCCCAGTGGGATTTGTTGGGCAATTTTCATCAACCGGAGTGTTCACAAGGTCACCGCCAAAAACATAATCAGTTGAGATGTGAATCAAGGTGCCATTGTTTTGTTTCATGATCTCAGCCAATATTCCGGGAGCTCTCCCGTTCAAAAGTTCGGCAACCTCATAGTTGTCTTCAGCTGCATCAACATTAGTATAAGCAGCGCAGTTCACAATGACATCGATATTATTTTTGACCACAAAATCATTCACTGCGGCATGATCTGTTATGTCGAGTGAATCAACATCCGTAAAGAAATATCGGTCTGTCGATTTTTGGGCTGCCCTTTTCACACTATTACCCAATTGCCCGTAAGCTCCGGTAACCAATATATTTAACGATTGTTTATCCATCACTGTCTTCATTCAAAAGGAGTAACAAAATCTTTCAGGAGTGGATGGGTCTTATCTTTTTCAGACACAATGGCTTTTTCTGAAGAGATCCTCCATGATATTGATAGTGCCGGATCAAAGGGATCAAGCCCACCTTCTGACTCAGGATGATAGTATTCATCACATTTATACTGAAAGACAGCAACATCACTCAACACTTCAAACCCATGGGCAAAACCTTTGGGTATAAAGAATTCACGATGATTGTCGCCGGAGAGTTCCACGGCAACATATTTGCCGAACGTCGGAGAGCCTTTCCTGAGGTCAACGGCAACATCCAGCACACTGCCTACGACACATCTCACGAGTTTGGCCTGAGAATAGGGGGGCTTTTGGAAATGCAGCCCTCTCAACACCCCTTTAGTTGACTTTGATTCATTATCCTGAACAAAATTCACAGGCATAACCTCTCTGTCAAACTGTTTTTTTGAGAAAGACTCGAAAAAATAACCCCTTGCATCTTTGAACACTGACGGTTCAAGAATAAAAACACCTTCTATTTCAGTTTTAATAACATGCATAGCTAAAATATGTCTTAGTCAAGATTTGGAGAAGATGTGCGGTCGACTTCCTCAACCACTTTCATAAGATATTTACCGTATTGATTATGAAGCATAGGTTTCGCCACTTCCATTATTTTTTCACGCGATATCCAACCTTGTCGGTAGGCGATTCCTTCAAGGCAAGCGATCTTAAGCCCCTGTCTTTTTTCCAGAACTTCTACATAGATTGAAGCTTCTGCAAGCGAATCATGAGTTCCCGTGTCAAGCCATGCAAAACCTCTGGGGAGAGTGGTCACCATAAGCCTGCCTTTTTTCAGGAATTCCTGATTCACTGTCGTGATTTCGTATTCCCCACGTGCCGATGGTTCTATGGTTGAGGCTATTTTCACAACTTCATTCGGATAGAAATAGAGACCCACCACAGCATAATTGCTTTTAGGATGCTGAGGTTTCTCTTCAATTGAAATACAATTACCATTAGAGTCGAATTCAGCCACTCCATATCTTTCGGGATCGTCGACCCAATACCCGAAAACAGTTGCTTTATTCATTTGCTCAATATTTGCCACGGCATCTTTCAGGATATGAGAAAAGCCTGAGCCATGGAAAATATTGTCTCCAAGCACCAGACATACTGAATCGTCACCGATGAAATCTTTGCCTATAACAAAGGCCTGTGCCAGGCCGTTGGGCTTTGGTTGTTCGGCATATTCGAGATTAAGTCCGAAATCGGAACCGTCGCCAAGCAGGCGTTTAAAGGCGGGAAGATCTTGTGGTGTAGAAATCACAAGGATATCTCTGATTCCGGCCATCATCAAAGTGGAAATCGGATAATAAACCATTGGTTTGTCGTAGATAGGCAACAGCTGTTTACTGACACCTTTTGTGACCGGATAAAGTCGTGAACCCGAGCCACCTGCGAGAACAATGCCTTTCATCTTCGAGAAATTTTAAAATATAATCTCAAAAATACATCAATAAATTAAATAAAAAAAAGGATATGTGACAAAACATGCATATTCACACATCCCTTTTGATTCTGGTGTCCAGGATGAGACTCGAACTCACACGACCAAACGGTCACTACCCCCTCAAAGTAGCGCGTCTACCAATTCCGCCACCTGGACAATAAGAGTAAGGAATAAATCCGTGGCAAATTTAAAATATCTGAATTAATTGTGCAACCTTTCAGGCATATAGATTGAAAAATGCCAGACTTTGAATTTTTCGCTTGTGTAATTAATAATGATATTCTAAATTTGCATAACAGGGAAGACTGCGGCAAAAGGAAACCGATGCAGTCAACAAGTTTAATCCAAAAACAAGCAATATGATGAAGACGGATAGGCTATTGGCAGAAAAGCTCTTGCAAATCAGTGCAATAAAACTGCAACCTAATAACCCGTTTATATGGGCTTCCGGTTGGAATTCACCTATATATAATGATAACCGTAGAATTTTGTCGTATCCTGACATCCGTAATTTTGTGAAAATTGAATATTCAAGGGCTATCTTGGAGAATTTTTCAGATGTTGAGGCAATAGCAGGCGTGGCTACTTCCGCTATTTCGATAGGGGCTATAGTAGCAGATACACTGGGTTTGCCATACGTTTATGTCAGGGACACTCCAAAAGACCATGGCCTTGAAAACTGCATAGAGGGTAATTTGAAACCGGGCACAAAAGTTGTGGTGATTGAAGACCTTGTGTCAACCGGAGGGAGCTCACTGAAAACTGTGGAAATCCTTCAGAACTATGGATGTGAAGTGATTGGAATGGCTTGTCTGTTTAATTATAAATTTCCTATGGCTGTTAAAAGATTCCACGAAGCCAATATCACCCTTATTTCATTGTGTGACTACTCAACAATGATTGAGGTTGCAGAAGAAACAAACTATATCAGTGCAGCCGAAGCGGAGACATTAAGAGAGTGGAGGGAAAATCCTGCAGGTTGGATGCCCGACAACCATGAATGAAAACATGTTTCATAGAAAGGGAACATAAAAAAGATTCACCATGACTACATATTCATCACCGGAGGTTACATTGAAAGCGGATGCCTCAACAGTTTTTTCCAAGATTTCAAATCTTGAGAATCTAAGGACAATGCTTGATAAAGTATCGCCCGACAAGATACCTGCAGACAAGCGGCAGATGTTTGATAACATCAAAATCACAGCCGACTCAATAGAGGTTCCGGGTGGCCCGATGGGGTCTTTGATATTCCGAGTTGTAGAGAAGAGGCCACCGGAATTAATCAAGCTAAATGGAGAGGGAATACCCATTGCAATGTCGTTGGCAATGCATGTGAAGCCGGAAGGTGAAACGGAATCGAAAGCTCGTGTGGACATCGAGATCGACATCCCGGTTATGTTGAAACCGATGGTGGGTGGTCAAATACAAAAAATGGCAAACCAGTTCGGAGAAGTCCTGGGCGCCATTCCATTCGCATGAAGCCTGGAATAAAAATATCAATTTATTTATTTTTAAGCTATTTATTGACAACAAGCTGTGATTCAGTAGACAGCGACAGGATTCCAAATCAGCCTGTCAATATCTCGCTGGAGAATTCAGGTTTGTGGAACACCTACGGAGTTTCGGGATTCGGTTCATTTCGCAATTTTATTTTATCATCTGATGTCAAACTGCCTTCAGGCTTTCCTTACACTTCAACAAGTGCAACGGGCTTTGGAGGCGTTCTGTTGATAGAAGGGCTTGACCCGTTCTCTGGTAGTTCAACGGCACTAATGGCGTATGATCTTGCCTGCCCTGTTGAAAGGCAATCAAATGTCAGGGTGGTGATAGATGATGAAAATTATATGGCCCGATGTCCGGTTTGTGAATCTGTCTATGATGTGACAATGCAGAGAGGTGCCCCCATTGGAGGAATGGCTGCAACCGGAAAATACAAATATGCCCTCAAATCATACAGGTGTGTCGCAAGTGTTTCAGGTGGATACCTGATAACAAATTAAATTGTGCAATAGTCGGTGTATGCTTTTTTTCGACAGTTTATTCTATGTGCTCTGGAGAGGTATTGCTATCGGCATACTTATATCCGCACCGATGGGTCCGGTGGGAATCCTATGTATCCAACGCACTCTTTATAAGGGACGCAAAACAGGTCTCTACACCGGTATCGGAGCTGCGCTGTCAGATCTTATATATTGCATCTTGACCGGTTTTGGACTCTCGTTCATAGAAGAATTCCTCGAAAGGAATCAGAATGTGATTCAACTTGTGGGCAGTGTTGTGCTAATTGCATTCGCCATCTATCTTTTTAAAAAAAATCCTGCCGCCACATTAAAGTCACAGTCAGAAGAAATCAGCCATGTCTCGCCCCATAAAAATATTCTCGGGGGATTCTTGTTTACGTTTTCAAATCCGTTGATTCTTTTCTTGATAATAGGACTTTTCGCAAGATTTAACTTTTCTATACCGGAAATAAGCTTTTACTATTACATCGCAGGATATCTTGCAATATTTGCAGGTGCTATTCTGTGGTGGGAATTTGTAACATTTTCTGTTAATAAACTGAGAGCACATTTTAATGTTCGTTCCATGTGGCTAATTAACCGGATAATAGGTGTGGTTATCCTCCTTTTTGCTTTTGTGGGTATTTATACAGGGATTTCAAATCTTGTGCAAGGATGAAAACAAGATTATTTTTATTCCTGATGTTACTTGCATGTTTAGCTGCGGATTGTTTAGCTGCAAATGAAACGACACTTTATCTAAACAAAACAAGGGGATTCGCTCCATTCAGATATGGTTGTGAGGAAGGTCTCGTGATAGAGAATCTAACCGATACTTTACAGTTTGATTATCTGAAATTTGGAGAGGATATAAATAAGATAGAGATAGTCTTTAGGGCAAAAAATGAAAACGCCAATCCACTTAAGAAATATCCCTATTATGATTCTGACGGAAGAAAAAACCATGTTAAGAATCCTAAATGGGGATTTTTTATAACCACACCTGCTGACACAGTTGTGGTCATGATGCAGGGAAATGAGGAAGAAACGCTGCCCGAACCCACACCTTGTCTGGATATCCGGGTTTATAAATTAAGTGATGGAAGCTCTCATGCAAAGAAATTTATCAGCGGATTTAATCCATACGACAAAGACAATATCTGGAAGGTCACAGTTAATGAGGGAATTATAGGAATAAAAGGAGGAGACACAGGCATTCAGGAAATATTTAATCTTTCCCTTGGAAAAGATTTGTTAACCGGGTTCGGGTATATAGCCGGATGGGGTGCCAGACTTGTGATAGATGACATTGCGTGCACCCTGGTTTCTGACAGCGACAACGAAAGAAATAGGTTGCCATTTATAAAAGATAAGATTGATGAATATTTATCTCAAAGCAACGATATGATGGAAGGATATTGGACCATCTATGATCGAGATCTGGAGGAATCTCTTTTGAAAATGGGTGGCCAGTATGTTATGGCATGTATTAAAAATGGAGATGATTATATATTCCTCTATTTGGATGGTGCAGTTGTCAACCAAAATGCCTGGACACCCGGTGATGAGAAAATCGTTCTTCATCCCACTCCCTTCCGGGGTCTATATGATGTGGAGTGGACTGATTCCATGAAAGAAAAACTGAAATATGAGATCAGGGCTCAGCGTGGAGAAGGTGAAACGCTTCTGTTCCAGTTTCCTTACCAGTCTTCAAAACTTAGATTACGGCGCATGCCATAGAAAGAACCAAATGCTTTTATCAAAATTACTGACATAACTTTCACCACCTGCCGGTTGCCCCACCTCCGCCGGTTCTTCCTCCACCGAATCCTCCACCGAATCCTCCACCTCCGTGTCTTCCTGATCCAAGGATTGAGCCGGCAGCTATTGCAGGTCCCACATCAGTTTTTGGTGGGATAGAATAACGGTCTTTTTTTCTGAAACCACAATACTTGCATTCATAAGTCCTTTCGCCGGTACCGGTTGATTTAGTAGTGGGCGGTATAACAACCCTGTCGCTCGTCAGACACATTGCCACAGTTTGGCAATTAGGACACTTAAAATATTTCATCTGACGGGTTGGGAAAGCATATCTTTCCACAGTGCCACATTGGTCACAGACCCATACATCGTAATCCACCGTGTTAAGTTTCTCTTCAAAATCCTGGGAAGGACTTAACAGATTGTTATCTTCTTCCTCACTTAATTTATGCATTTTTCCACGGCATGCAGGGCAATCATACGGTTTGTTTCTGGCAAGGTTATATTTTCTACGCGCGAGCCAATATGGTATCAGACCGAGTCCTAGAGAAGTTATCGCATAAAACAGATAAGAACTTTTCTCACGGTGCCAGCCTATGGCTCTTTCATATCGGTCGCGCTTTCTGAACCGGTTAGAATCATAAAAGAATTTCCCCATACCAAAAAGGAAAACCCCAATTGCCAGAGTAATTGCAAGATAAAATATGTCTTCAACTGTGATGTCGCTTTCAGGTGTTTCCTCCCATATTTCTTTTCGTGAACTTTTCAATTCGGCAGCTGCCTCAGGATCACTTAACACTGCCGATATATCCTTAGCCACCGCAAGCGCAGCTCCGTCAAGATCGTTATTCCTCATATAAGGTATTATTGACCGATCGATTATTTTTTTAGCAGAAATATCAGGTATTATACCCTCGACCCCGTAGCCGGTTGCTATTCTTGCTGCTCTTTGACCGGGCACAATCAAAATCAACACACCGTTGTCTTTATCAGATTTACCGATTTTCCATTCATCAAATAATTTAGTTGCGAAGTCTTCTTCAGTGTAGTCACCGGTGTTTGGCACAACCACCATCACAACTTCTGTTCCGGTGGCTTGCCGGAGATTCCAAAGTGTTGAATTCACCCTTGATTTCGCCTGTGTGCTGACCAGATGTTCGGGATCTGCAAGATATTGGCTACGGTCTGCAATATTGGGATTGATTATGTCTGAAGGCGAATAATTCATCCCAAATGACATCAACGCAAAGCATGCAAAAAAAATCGATAATATGATGTTTGCTTTATTTCTATTTCTCATTTCAAAATGTTGTCTAAACTGCAGGCAATGAATGACCGTTAAGTTTCCTGAAAAGGTCGAGCGCATAAACGTCGGTCATTCCGGAAATGTGGTCAAGCACCGCTTGAATGCGTCCATATAGCGTCGGGGAATTAATATCGTATTGCTTAGGCATTTTGCTGAGCAGGAGCTTACTGTAATTTTTTTCGGGATTTAAAACCGCATCCATCAATTTATCTAAGAGATAAGTAAGAATCCGGTGTCCCGCCAGATCAACATCCACAACATCAGGGGCACAATAGATACGTTCGTATGCCATTGCGGAGCAATCCCGGTAGGCATTCGCAAGCTTATCAGCCATTATATCGACGAGAGACCCGACATGCTCACCTGACATGATCTTGTCAAGATTGTAGACAAATGTATCGGCACAACTTTCAACAGTCTCACCAATCACAGCCGATCTCAGATACCCGATTTTTTCATTAGGATCAGTCAGATAGTTCATGCCCCGTTCCAATTTTCCCTTTCGGTCGGCGTCAAAAAAATTCAATAGGAACAGGGTTGATTCTTTAGTTGTTAAAATTCCGAGTCTGTGCGCATCTTCAATATCCATAATCTGGTAACAGATATCGTCTGCCGCTTCCATGAGATAGACAAGAGGATGGCGAGCGAAGACACCATTTGAAAGTTCCGGGATGTCAAGCCATTCAGCCACTTTTCTATATGTTGATTCTTCACTTTGAAAGTAACCGAATTTTCCTTTGTAGCCCGCGTGTTCCGACGACCACGGATATTTAATAAGTGCTCCGAGGGTGCTGTATGTCATGGCGAACCCACCTTTTCTCCTTCCCACAAATTGATTTGTCAGCAATCTGAAAGAGTTGGCGTTTCCTTCAAAATTCACAAAATCCATCCATTGTTGGATACTGAGATGGTTTTTAAGATCGACCCCCGGCCCTTCGCTGAACCATGTTGATATCGTTTTTTCTCCGGAATGGCCGAAAGGGGGATTCCCAAGATCGTGACACAGACAAGCGGTTGCTACAATGTCAGGAATATGTTTCAACAGGTCAAACTCTTGTTTATTAATATGTTCAAGCCGCCTGATTACCTCTTTTGACAATGAGCGCCCCACAGTTGATACTTCCAAACTATGTGTCAGACGATTATGCACAAAGACACTCCCCGGCAAGGGGAACACCTGAGTCTTGTTTTGAAGTCGTCTGAAGGGTGAAGAAAAGATCAGACGGTCATAATCACGCTGGAAGTCACTTCTTATCTGGTTGTTGTTGTCGTGAAGTTCTTCGAGCCCTAGTCGTCTGTCACTAATCAATCTTTCCCAATTCATCATGAATCATCTATTGTTAAGGCAAAAAGATGGCAATATGAAAAGAACCGTGTCGTTATATTTTAAATGAGACTTTTCATTTCACAATCAAAGATAGCCAAAATTTTTTTTCAAAGGTTGATTGTATTTCTAATTACGTCGGCCACCTTCGCCATATCCGATGGCAAACCTATAGAAAAATTGCAAAACAGGCAATATGCGGATTTAAAAAAATGGCATCTTGGATTTTCAGTCGGCATGCATTTCCAGGATTTGAAATTCACTCATAATGGCTTTATCACACCTGATGGAGAAAAATGGTCGATGGAAGTGCCAAGCTTTTCACCGGGTTTCTGCATTAATTTTCTTGTCGACCTTAAGCTTCATAAATATGTTAACCTAAGATTTTCACCCGGCCTCTATTTTGGAGGAAAGGGAGTTGTGATGCGAGAATACGAAACAGGGATGATAATGCGTCAGGATGTGAAGTCAGCCTATATTGTCACTCCCCTTGACTTAAAGTTTTCCGGCGAACGGCTACACAACGTAAGGCCATATATAACTGCCGGAATTATGGAAACTTTCGATGTGACAAAAAAGAGGCTTGATTATCTGGTGTTCAACACATGCGACACGTATTTGTGTGTTGGCTTCGGTACAGACTTCTATCTTCCATTCTTCAAACTGATTCCTGAATTGAAATTTTGTTTCGGACTCACTGACATTTTGCGCCATGACAGACCTGAACTTGAAGAAGATATGCATACGTATAAAATCACTAAATCATTAAGCAGGGTAAAATCCAATATGGTGATGCTTACTTTCTATTTCGAATAGCAGAATGAAGTTTGTAGGGAAAATTATCTTTATGTTGCTGTGTCTGCTGTCGGTTCAGACACATTCTCAGGCTGATACTTTCTCCCAACTTTCATTCACCCAGGTAGATCATCTTTCAAGTTTATATAATCCCTCGATGGCCGGAAATTCTGAATATCTTAGGATAAACCTGGGAGGAAGATTTCAAGATGTCGGTATTGAAGATTATGCCCGGAATTTTATAGGGGTGATTGATCTACCGATTGAGATAAGTTCAAAATATATTGGAGCCGGTGTTGCTGTTTCTAAATTGAATTGCGGTGGCTATTCCAATTTTGTTGTTGATGCTCTTGGTAATTATCAGATAAAATTAAAAAAGGGAACATTTGCATTTGGTGTGGATATAGGCTGGATTCAGTCACGATTTACAGGTGAACCGGAAACAATTGCTCCGGAAGAAGGCGATAGTTATCAACCAATGGAAGTTAACGATGACCTAACTTCTTTCAAGACAAAGGGAAATGCCTTAGATATAGGAGTCGGAATATCATATAAGACAAATTCATTTAATATAGGAATTGCAGTGATGCATCTTAATTCTCCCAGCATTAAAATGAGAGAGGGAGATGGTGCCTCCACATTAAATTATAATTTTCTAAATAAACTGCCGGCAACATTATATTTTAGTGCAGATGGCAATATTGCAATCCCTCAAACGTTATTTACATTGCAACCGGCTTTGTTTATAGCATCCGATTTTAAGAGATTTTGCTCAGAAATCAAGTTAGAATCGACCTATTCTAAATGGTTGAATTTCGGATTGGCCTATAGGCTGAACGATGCTGTGAGTGCCATGCTCGGCATTTCTTTCAAAAATATCTTTATCGGATATGCATATGATATCCCGGCAGGACATTTCTCACAGGGTTCAAAAGGTAGCCATGAATTGGTGTTGGGCTACCGTATAAAGCTGGGTTTTGATAAGAAACATATCTATTCACGACGGTCGATACGTATCATGTGATTAATAAATAACCAGATTCATGAAACAAACCTGTAAAATTGAGATAGCTTCATTAAAGGTTTTGGGATTTATAGGGTCAGCTTTGACACTATTCACACTCACTGGATGTTTTGGAAGCCGAAATGTAGCAACGGGTGGAGAAGTAACGGGAGTGGGAGGTGTATCCTTGACTGAACCTAATCCATACGGGATGATACTGATAGACCGTGGAAGTATTGCAATGGGTCCTAAAAAGGAGGACTCAATACCGGGAGTTGTTTCTGATCCGAGGGGAGTATCGGTAGATGCGTTCTGGATGGATCAAACGGAGATAACCAATTCAAAGTACAAACAATTTGTTTTCTGGGTGAGAGACTCGATTATCCGTGAAAGACTTGCAGACCCAGCTTTTGGAGGGAATGAGGAATTTAAGATTGATGAGGATAAAGAGGGGAATCCTGTGACACCATATATAAATTGGTCAAAGGCCATTCCATGGAGGAATCCGACTGAAGAGGAGCAAAGGGCTATTGAAAGTGTTTATCGCACTAATGCAATAACAGGAAAAAGAGAGCTTGACCCTACTCAATTAAATTACAGGTATGAAACCTACAATCACACAGAGGCGGCAAAACGTAAGAATCGGCTTGATCCTGCCACAAGGATCTACAATACCGATTTGCCGGTGCCTGTTGAAATTCCTTTAATCTCGAAAGACACTGCATATTATGCCGAAGACGGCTCTATTGTGAGGGAGACAATTACACGTCCATTGACAGGAGATTTTGATTTTGTCAACACATATATTGTAAATGTCTATCCGGACACTACCTGTTGGATCAATGATTTCGACAATTCCAATAACGACAGATATACAAGGATGTATTTTTCACATGCCGGCTATAACAATTATCCTGTGGTTGGAGTAAGCTGGGAGCAGGCAAATGCCTTCTCAAACTGGCGTACAGATTTTCTGAGAAGATCAATAGGGAAGGAAGGTGTGTATATAGAGCCGTTCCGGCTTCCAACGGAGGCGGAGTGGGAATATGCAGCAAGAGCCGGAAATTCAGAAACACCCTATCCCTGGGAAGAGACTCTTCCCTACGATGAGAGAGGCTGTTTTTATGCCAATTTTAAACCCATGGATGGTGATTATGTGCGGGATGGCCATGTTATAACATCACCTGTGGGAACCTATGCCCCAAATGATTTCGGACTATATGACATGGCCGGAAATGTTTCCGAATGGACCTCAACCGCATATACAGAAAGTATAGATAAGATAACATCGGATGTGAATCCGGAATTCAGATATGACGCAGCACCTGAAGATCCCTACCGGATGAAACGGAAAATTGTGAGGGGTGGTTCATGGAAAGATGTGGCCAGGAATATTCGTAGCGATCTTCGTCAATGGGAATATCAGAACGAACAAAGGTCTTATATAGGGTTCCGTAATGTCAGGACCCAGATAGGATTTGCAAAAGGCACCAAAAAGAAGAATAAATGATATGGTTAAGATTAAGAGATACGCGAATGTGATTGAAAGATTCCTACAGGGAGAAAAAGGTCAACGTTTCTTTAACATAGCCTATTCAGTCGGTGCCGCAATTGTGATTTGGGGTGCATTGTTTAAGATTTTGCATCTGCCGGGAGGTAATCTTTTGCTCTGCATTGGAATGGGCACAGAGATTTTCATGTTTATCCTGACTGCTTTCGACCGTCCTCACAAGGAAGTTGATTGGGAAGAAGTGTTGCCTGTGCTAAAAGAAAACAACTATACATCGAATGAATTGCAATTATCTGGTGCAGCTGCTTTGCCCGTGTCATTTATGGAAGAGGCGAGTATTCAACGTCTAAATGACACATCGGAACAATTTGTTTCGGCCATTGATAATGTTTCACGCCAAATGTCCGAACTCAATCGTCATTTGTCGGCAATCAACAGTATTTATGAGCTGCAGTTAAGAGATGTTTCCTCTCAGCTGCAAAATATGGATGGTGTAAGCAAGCAGTTGGAGGAGATAAAAAATCTCTATGAAAGATCATCACAGGAATCTTTGAAATATAAAATGGAGGCAGAGAAAATGACTGCCAATATGAGAGAATTGAATGCTGTGTATGAAAGAATAATAAAGGCGATGGTGCCAGATACAAACAAATAAAACTGCCATGGGTTCCGGGAATCATGTCACAAGAATGTCCCCGCGACAGAGGATGATTAATTTGATGTATATCGTCCTCACGGCTTTTTTGGCGTTAAATGTGTCGAGTGATGTTCTCAACGGATTCAACAAGGTCCATGACGGATTAAAGAGAACCAATGTCAATATGGCGGCAAAGAATGATGCCCAGTTTTCCTATCTCACAATGTTATACAATAGGAATCCTGAGAAAGTGGGTCCATGGTATTACAAGGGATTGGAATTGAGACAGCACTCAGAAATCTTGTTGAATTCAATAGACTCTTTAAAGACCATTATAGCAGTGGTTGCAGACGGTGAGGCCGGAAATCCTGACAATCTTGTGAATTTAGACAATCTTGAAGCTGCATCAGTGGTTATGTTGAATCCAGTCACGCGTCATGGAACTAAATTAAGGAGTGGAATTGATGACTACAGGATTATGATAGCCTCAATCGTTGCTGATTCTCTCAAGAAAAAGGCATTAAACGACATGCTTTCTACAGAAAATATAAGCAAATCGAATGTCGGTGAAAGTGATGTAATGTGGGAGGAGGCTTTATTTGAAAATGTTCCTGCTATTGCTGCATTGACTCATCTTTCGAAAATTCAAAACGATATTCGGGAAGCTGAAAGCGAAGCCCTGGCAAATATCATAACCAATGTAGATATAGGTGACAATAGGGTTAATCAGATGAACCCTTATGTTATCCCGACTTCGAATCTTGTTATGAAGGGTGGTAAATACACTGCTCAGATAGTCATGGCTGCGGTTGACACAACTCAACGTCCAACTATTTTTGTGAACGGAGAGAAACTTTCTGATCCTTCAGGATATCTTGAATTGGGCGCTGCCACACCCGGTCGCCACGATTTTTCAGGTTATATAGAGATAAAGAAGAGTAACGGTGCTGTGGAAAAAAGGCCATTTACATCGTCATTTACCGTTATGGAACCAATGGCTACCATATCGCCTGAAATGATGAATGTGCTTTATGCAGGTATAGATAATCCTGTAAGTATTTCCGTTCCGGGAGTTCCAATGCAGTCGGTCAATGCAACAATGACCAACGGCACGTTGACAAGGAAAGGCGACAAATGGGTGGCTCATCCCTCACAAATTGATAAAGATGCTGTTATAACTGTAACGGCCATTATTGAAGGGAAACCCATGAACGTAGGTTCAATGAATTTCAGAGTAAGACGTTTGCCTGATCCATCTCCCTTTATCAGCATAAAAGATGCCCAGGGGAATCCGGTTGTTTATAAGGGAAGCCCATCCAGAATTTCAAAATCACAATTACTGGCTACAGAAGAACTTGGGGCTGCAATTGACGATAATATGCTTAATGTCTCTTATTCCGTGGTGTCTTTTTCAACTGTGTTTTTAGATGCAATGGGAAATGCCTTGCCCGAACAATCTGACGGAGCGAACTTCTCTCCACGTCAGAAAGAACAGATAAGAAGGTTGAAACCTGGAAAGAGTTTCTTCATATCTAATGTGAAAGCAAAAGGGCCTGACGGCATAATAAGGTCAATCCCTCCCATGGAAGTGTCACTGAATTAGATCAAACATCTATGAAATCAAGAAAAGTCATAACTTTGATAACTCCGATTATTCTTACCTTCACTTTGATGGGGCAGGTTGAAAGTGCAGGAGTCGTTAAAAAACGTGTTTCCGGAGAAAAGAAAGAAACGCCTGCCAACACCGAGTTGTCAGGGAAAATGCAGACTATATATGGCACCAAGCTGGCTTCTGATGCTGATATTTCTTATCAAAAACGGGTTTATCGAAAATTAGATTTGAATAAAGAAAAGAATGCAGCATTGAATTTTCCGGAGGAGGTGACTGATAATCAAGGTAATCTGATGAGTATCTTGTATAATTTGGTTGTAGAGGGGAAAGTGCCTGCCTATGAATATCTTGATGGAAGAGAAATTTTCACAGACGATTACAAAATAAATGTCAGCGATATGAAAGAGAGGTTTGAGCTCGGTGATGAGGTTCCCTCCTCTCAGATTTCTGCCTATTACATAATTGAAAATTGGGAATTCGACAATCGTTCAAATGCAATGACAACTTCGCTTGAGGCGCTATGCCCTATTATTGAACGATATAGTGATTTCGGAGACAGATTGCCTTATCCTATGTTTTGGATAAGGTATGCCGATATCAGACCTTTCCTTATGAATGTGTTTGTAGCTGCGGATGATGAAAATGATCTTCAGAAATATTCATTGAATGATTATTTCACTTTAAGGCTATATGACGGTGAAATCTATAAAACCAAAAATAACAGGAACCTGACACTCGCTCAGATGTATCCGGATGAGGATGATCTGAAACATGCACAAGATTCAATCGATGCCAAATTGATTAATTACGGTAAGGATCAATGGGTACCAACCCGGGAAGAATATCTTGCGGGGAAGGAAGAAAGCCGTAAGTTTCAACAAAAGGAAACGGTGGTTGACTCTGCTAAAGAAATTCCGGAAAGGAAATCGGTTTCATCAAGATCTAAGAAAAAGTCAACCAAGAAAATAAAGAACCTTAACTCGAATTCTGTAAATTCTGCTGCAGAGAAGTCAGTGAGAAGACGTAAAAAATAATTGAGTAGAAAGTGCTTTCAGAGATAAAAACAACGGATCAACTTCCAGGCACCTCTCCCTCCGAGCCGTGTGTAATGAAAGGCAAAAGCTAATAGCATTTTATCAACAAATTTCTTATTTTGCAAAGCTTTATCAAATAGTTCTTTTGCAGCTTTAAAGGAACCTTCCCGAAAATATTGGGCAGACAGGATCACTTCACGATAGGTTAAGATTTTCTCAGTATTTAATTGAAAACTCCCATCACTGGAGATATAGTTTCTTCTGATCTCTTCAATTGATTTTTCCCATTCTCCCTTCTTTTCAGAAAAGCTTTTACCTGTGAGCGACAGATGCTGGCAATTCACTTCAACCAATATTTTATTAATTCTTCGGATGCGGGGATTTAATTGCAGCAGTCGGAATCCTGTTTCAAGGTCATTCCATACCTGCAGGGGTTTGGACCATCCTTCCGTTTTGGAGAAGAATGTTTTTTTTGTCATATACCCTTGAGTACGTAACAAAGAATGGATTAGATGACCTTCAAGTGGATGTTTTATATTGAGGGGAGGAATTTTTACTTTTCCGTCTAATTTATGAATCCTGCATTTCCAACACACAATGTCTGTGTCGGGATACCTATGAAAATTATTGATTGCCAATGATATAAGATCGGGGTGCATTTCATCGTCCGAATCAAAAAAGATAAGATATTCCCCATGTGTATTATGAAATCCCTTTTGTCTTGCAAAGGGTGCCCCATGTTTTTTTTCCTCAAGAATTTGAACAGTAATTTCTTTATCAGTTTTTTGCCTCCACGCCCGAACCTTATCTAAAGTTTTGTCGGAGGACCCGTTATCGACTATAATTACTTCCATGGGTCGGTAGGTTTGCCGGTGTATTGTGTCAAGAGTCCTTTCGATAAGGTGTTCCCTTTCAAATACCGGAATTACAATAGAGACCAATGGATTCATAAAACAAAATTACAATAAATTGACTTTTATGACATATTAACTTTAATAAAACACACGTTAAATATGTATGAGAATCCTATTTATAGGAGATTATTCTAATCTACATTCCACTCTTGCCAAGGCATTGAGAGATTCCGGTCATGAAACATATATTATATCTGACCGTTGCGGACACATGGATGTAGAATCCGATTTTTATCTAAAAAGGATGTCAGGTGTCAGAGGTGGGATAAAATATCTCTATGATTTATTTTCTTTGTTGCCTCGATTAACAGGATATGATGTTGTCCAGCTGATCAATACAAATTTCCTAAATCTCCGACCCGGGAAAATCAAATATTTTTTTGATCGGTTGAAAGGTGAGAACTCAACAGTTTTTTTGACTTTGGCCGGAAACGATTACAATTTCTGTAAAACTTGTTACGAGGGAAAAATCTTTAGATATTCAGAATTTAAGATCGGCGAAGATTTCACTGAGTTTCATAAAGAGAATCCCGGTGTTTTATACGGGTGGATGAGCCACGCAAATAAAATGTGGAGTGAATATATTCTGTACAAGATTGACGGAGCCATGTCAGTTTTGCCTGAATATGATATGGCTGCACGCGGTTTAATAGGAGAAAAATTGACTTTCACCAATTTGCCGATCGATCTCAAATCTCTTCCTCTACCGACTTTTGAAGTAGGATATCCCGTTAATATAACAATTGGGATTAGATCAGGTACAGAACTTAAGAAGGGTACTCTAAAACTATTAAAATTAGCACGTAAATTAGAAGATTCCTATCCCGGCAAAGTCATTGTGGATACCTTCAAAGATCTTTCCTTTAAAGAATATGTCAAAAGGATATCATCTTCCAATATTGTTCTTGATCAACTATATGCCTATGCTCCGGCGATGAATGCATTATATGCCATGGCGTTGGGAAAGGTGGCTGTCACGGGGGGGCAGAAGGAATACTATGATTACCTTGGATGGCATGACACAAAGCCTGTGATCTCTATATCTCCCTCTGACAATGACATATATGAAAGATTACTTGCTTTGGTTGAAAACAAAACTGAAATAATTCAAAGAGGAAAGGAGGGTCGTCGTTTGGTGGAAAAATTTAACGATTCGGGAATAGTGGCAGATAAGTTTGTAAAGAGTTGGAGAGAGAAACTTGCATAAATAATGAAGAAATGGGATCGATTCACCCGGTCGATTTATCGGTCGATAAAGAGAATGGGGAGTCATCTTACAGGAATATTCTAAAGGGTGCATCAACTCTTGGGGGATTCCAGATTTTCAATATACTTGTCAATCTGGTCAGAGGTAAGTTTGTTGCCGTTATCCTCGGTCCGGAGGGTATGGGATTTTCTTCACTGTTTACGTCTGCATCCAATACATTGCAAAGGTTCTCTTCCTTAGGTGTGACACAATCCATCATTAGGGTCACGGCAACCAATTCAGATAATAAAAGGGAACTTCCCTCGGTTGTGAAATCATCATTGTTCCTGAATTCTGTAACGGCAGTTTTTGGAGCTCTCCTGTGTGTTGTTTTGAGTAAAACCTTGAGCAGGATTACTTTCGGGACCGACAGGATGTCATGGCAATTTATGCTGCTCGGGATAGCCGTGGGATTCGGTATAGCGGGATCGGGATTATTTTCAGTGTTACAAGGATTGCGTGATGTAAGAAAATTGTCACGTTCCTCGATAGCAGGTTCTCTCACGGGTCTATGCGTGGGAGTGCCTTTATACTATGCGTTTGGTGTTAATGGTATTGTGCCTGCCATTATTGCAATTTCCGTATCTCTTTATATTAGTTATTTCATAGCACTGAGAAAGGTTGTGGATCTCTCACTGACTTCATATTCCTGGAAAGAACATGTCCCCTTGTTGAAGCATCTCTTGTTATTTGGAATTGTCCTGATGTCGGGAGAATTGATAGCCACAATGGTCACCTATCTTATAAATCTCTTTGTGAGGATATTCGGTTCAATAGATGATGTGGGGCTATATCAGGCTGCCAACACCGTCACAAATCAATATGCAGTTACGGTTTTTGCAGCATGTTCGCTTGATTATTTCCCGAGACTCACAAAAGTTGCCGGTGACAATTTGAAAATGAAAGACACAGTGAATCGTCAGACTGAAGTAGTGGCTTGGCTGATAGCCCCGGCTATGGCGCTTTTGATACTCACGGCTCCCGTATTGATCAGATTGTTATTGTCAGAAAGCTTTGAACCGATAACCCATCTTATGAGGTGGATGGGACTTGGCGTTATGTTAAGGGCGTTTTCCTTCCCTATGGCCTATATTTCATATGCAAAAGGCGACAAAAAAATATATTTTCTTTTAGAAGGTTTGGCAGCCAATCTGCTTACATTGTTATTGGCTTGCGTATTTTTTTATTTCTTTGGTTTGATCGGTCTGGGTTATGCCCTTGTTTTGGATAACGGTTTATGTATAATACTATATTACACAGTGAACAGGAAACTATATGATTACGATTTTTCTCAAAGTTCCCTAAGTCAGTCTGCCATGGGTGCCGTGATGGTGATTGCTGTATTCCTTTTCTCTATAATTGAAGATTCACTTTTATCGTATGCGTTGATGGGAGCGACAACGATTTTAATATTAACCTGGTCGTTCTTGAATTTGAAAAGACGAGTCTCATCTAAGGGCAAGCCAGTCTAAAGGATTCAGTTTATCCCTGTTTTTCCACACTTCAAAATGAATTGAAGAATGGCCATTGTCCTCCTCGTTTGGAGCCAGTGTGCCCAGATTTTGTCCTATTTCCACTTTGTCTCCTGTTTTCACTGTTGGTGTCTGTATATTGCCATATACTGTATAATAGTCACCGTGACTAACTATGATGACAGTGTTGTAGCCTGGTAGCAGATAAACTCCCGACACTTTGCCGGAAAAAACAGCCTTAGCAGTACTTCCGGCATCGGTTTCGGCATCTATGCCCGGATTGTCGTAGACAACATCAGGTAAGTCGGGAAGAGTTTGCCTTCCGAATCTTGAAGTTACCTTAAAGCTCCCGGAAGTGGGGGAGGGCAGATGCCCTTTCATATCACTGAAATTGGAGGTTGACGCCGCAGCGGGTTGGGCAGGTGTGTTCCTTGGTGCCCTTTTCCTTGCCTGGGCATAATCTCCCCCTGATTCTTTTTTATTTGACGCGGTTGAGGTCTTATTTGACTTGCTATTATTTTTATCTGCCTTGATCTGTTCTTGAGAAGGTTTTTTATCAACTTTTTTTTCTTCCCGGGCTTGAGCAAGTTCCCGCTCCCTTGCCTCTTGCTCCAATTTTGCCTGACGCTCCAATTCAGCCTGCCGTTCCAACTCGGATTTTCTTTGTTCCTCGGCAATAAGTTTGGAAATCATGTTGTTAAGCTCATTGGCTTCCTCTTGCTTCTTTTTAAGATGGGATGCAAGGGCAGTTCCATTCTTTTTTAACTCTGCCACTACTTCCTCCTGCCGTTTATACTGACTTTCAAGTTCAGATTGATTTTTTTGCTGTAGAGACAGAGCGTTAGTTTCCTCCTCCTTGGCTTTTGCCAAAGCATCTTTTTCGTTCTGCAAATCGGTTAGCTTAGCCTGAATTTCTCCCGATTGCCCCTCTCTCCAGGTAGAAAACTCTTTTAAGTAACGTATTCTTCTTATAGCCTGATTGAAACTTCCTGAAGAAAAGATAAATGCAAGGTCAGAATTATTTTTCTTGCTGACACGCATTTTTTTTATGGCCTTGAGATATTCATCCCTTAATCTCTCCAGTTCTTTTTCAGAGTTTGCAATGCCGGTTTCCAGAGAGTTGATGTTATTGTTTATACCGTTTAGTTTTGTTGTCAGATCATTAATTTTTCCCTGCGTTGATTCAATATCACCCTGAAGTTTTCCGAGTTCTGAAAGTCCTTTTTTAACATTTAGGTCATTTTGCCGTATCTGTTCCTGAGTTAGTTTTATCTCTTTTTCTGCAGCTTCTTTTCTCTTTCTTGCCTCGTCTGATGTCTTCGGTGTGGTAACTTTCCTTGTCCGGTTGTTTTGAACCTGACGAGCATTACTTTTTGTCTGGGTTTTTTTCTGTTTTTGGTTGGTGGTTTTCTTTTGCGCAAATATATCATGGGACGAAGAAGGGATGATTGCAGGCATAAAAGCCACAATCAAAACGGCTAATAGTGTTTTATAAAGCACCTTCTTCATTTACTTGCCAAAATTTTTAATGAATTCAGGTAGAGAAAGGTAAGTAAATCTGGTGGTATTGAGAGGTTTCAACGGTTCACCAGACCATTCCGGATAATTTAATTCAAGCGACGGCTGCAAGGAGAATCCGTTGGAATGAACATTCAGGTCCATATAATATCGGGTTGCATCATAGTAATAATTTATAGATGCACTGTCGTTTTGGTCATCTGTCCTAAAAGCAAGAAATACCAATGGCTTCATGTCGATGTCAGTGATATATCCATAGTCAAACCCATCAATTCTAAATTCCTCTTCGGGAACCAGGGAAAGGCCCTCGTCTGTAGGTTCGATGATTAATGATTCAATGATTTCTTCTCGCAGTTCTCCAATCCCCGGAAATACCACCCTGCCTAATAACAAGTTTTGAAAATCCGAGATATCTCCCGGGTAATACTTCAGGAACTC
>JAFLTM010000109.1 GCA_022509225.1 Muribaculaceae bacterium | reverse complement strand
GCGACCACACGCCCCCCAGACGCGTACTCTAAACCGGGCTGAGCTACACCCCGCTCTTTTCAGGCAGCAAATTTATAGATTTATGGCCGCTCTTCCAAATTTTTAGCCCAAAAATCACAAAAATGCAATGATTTGACACTGTTCTGATGCAACCTTAAATATATTTGTCACCGAAACGTGTCTTTATATCATTCACGATATTGCGAATCTTTTGCTCGTCACTAAGGGGGCAGATGAGCAAAGCATTACCGCTGTCGGCCACTATATAGTCTTTTAGTCCGGATGCCACAATTATTTTGTCGCCTTCTGCCGCAAAAATAGTGCCGCTGCACTCATTGGCGATAACTTTACAATTTTGGGTGACGTTTTTCTCGGCATTTGACGGCGAGGCTTCGTAAAGGGCTTTCCATGCACCCAGGTCGCTCCATCCGAATTCCACTGTCTTGACAAAAACATTGTCGGCTTTTTCCATTATGGCATAATCCACCGATATGTTCATACAGTTAGGGAAATTTTCATTGATAAATGCGGATTCTTCAGCACTTGCATAAACCCCTTGGGGAGCATTAAGTGTCAAGGCGATATCGGGGGCATATTTATTGAAGGCTTCAAGAATGGATGTGGCTTTCCAAAGGAAAATCCCTGCATTCCATAGAAATTCTCCTGAGCGCAGAAACATCTCGGCCATTTCGAGATTTGGTTTTTCGGTGAACGACTTCACTTTATAGATACCTGGGAATTTCTCTTCCGCCTTTCCCTGCTGGATATATCCGTAGCCGGTTGCAGGTCCTGAAGGCTTTATGCCAAGTGTCAGCAGACGATCGCCCTGTTCCACGAATTCAAAACCTTCGTCTATGGATGCACAGAATTCGTTTTCATTAAGAACGAGATGGTCTGAAGGGATAGTCACTATTGTTGCATCAGGATCCATGGCAAAGATATGGCGGCCAGCCCAGTAAATGCATGGGGCTGTGTTTTTTCTCGCCGGTTCAAGAAGTATGTTGGATTCTTTGATTTCAGGCAATTGCTCACGTATAAGATGCTCATATTGACGGTTGGTGACCAATATTATATTGTCGGGGCTGACCGAGGGACATATCCTGTCGACAGTCATTCTCAGCAAGCTTTTACCCGTGCCAAAGAAATCAAGAAATTGTTTGGGTTTGTCGTTGCGACTGAAAGGCCAGAATCTGGTGCCGACCCCTCCGCACATAATAACACAGTATCTGTTAGATTTCATGTATTGATTCGAATGTGTGTGTAATAATTAACTTTCGCCTTTTTCCTGGAACTGATGTTTTACTCCTTCAACCACATTCAACATATAGTCGCCAAGTTTTTCAGCTTCTCCTATCAGATCCATGAAGAAGATTCCCTCCTGGTATCCATATTTGAGGTTATTGATGTTATAGATGTTGGAATCCCTTAGATTGTTCCTAAGATTGTTAATCTCACGTTCCTTGTTATAAGCCTTTATGATCAGGGCATCTTCGGGAGATTCCATGTCCTTAACGATTTCAATCATATTTTCCATGGCTGCCCCGATAAGACTGAACATATCATCGATCTCTTTCATTACCGAGGGATCGAACTCCACATGGTTCTGATGCTGCCGGTTGACTGTTCTCCCCACGTTATAACATCCGTCGGCTATAGATTCAATCTCGCTGATAATCCTTAACATCCCGGATATTCTGTGTTTACTTTCAGGGCTAAGCCTGCCTTCTGCCACACGGTTGAGGAATTTACCAATCTCTATTTCCATACGGTCGGAGATCTCTTCATATTTTTCAAGACGGTTAAATGTCTCGGCATAACTTGCATCCTTTTCCGGGATATGGATGATCTCCCTTGCCATGTCGAGCATTCTTCCCACCCTTTCGCTATAGACTTCAATCTCTTTCTGGGCCTGGGTTATATTAAGCTCGGATGCCGACAACATGCCTCGGCCGATGAATTTAAGCGAGAATTCCTCTTCATTGTCTTTATGCCGGGCCGGCATGAGCCAGCACACAATCTTCACATAGACATTTGTGAACCAAATCATCACCAGCAAATTGCATGCATTGAAAACGGTAGGGAACATGGCAAGCCCGAAAGCCACCGAGCTTTGGGCACGCGATGTAAGTCCTCCTGCCGGATCAAGCAGTGTAGAAGATTCCATCGACTCCTCCACCGATAGAGGAATGTCTATCGGGTTGATTCCGTTGCACGCACCGGTTATCTCTCCCACCAAACGGGTGAAGGGTTCAAAGACACATAACACAATAATGGAACCGGCTACATTGAAAAGAACGTGACCCATGGCTGTGCGTCTTGCGGCCAAATTCCCACTCAAGGATGCAAGGATAGGCGTGATTGTCGTACCGATGTTTCCCCCGAGAATGATGGCACACCCCAACAGGAAAGATATCCAGCCTTGGGAACACATAATCAATGTTATGGCAAATGTGGCTGCCGAACTTTGGGCCACCATTGTCAGGATTATACCGAAAACAAAGAAGATCAAAATCGAACCTATGCCGAGAGAGGTGTATTCTGTTATGAAAGCCAGCATATCGGGGTTAGCTTTCAGATCAGGCACATATTTGCTTATGAGGTCAAGGCCCATGAAAAGGAAACAGAACCCGATCAAAAACTCGCCTAACGATTTGTAGGCGCTTTTTTTCATAAACAACATGGGCACACCCACTGCCAGAAGCAGGATGCTATAGTCTGATATGCTTATTTCAAAGGAGAACGCTGAAATAATCCAGGTGGTGACCGTGGTGCCGACATTTGCACCGAAGATCACCGCCATGGATTG
>JAFLTM010000108.1 GCA_022509225.1 Muribaculaceae bacterium | reverse complement strand
GTATGTAACCATCCATCTTTATATAGTTGTGAGGTTTTCTCCGGGTCTTTATGATAACCTTTGCAAAATATGCCTTTCACGATAAGCTCTCCCTCTTCTCCGGGTTTCACGTCATTGCCTTCATTATCGATCAGCCTGAATTCAAGCGGAGCTTTGGGGTCTATTTTCCCGATAGGGGTGGCATCGTAAGGACGGTCGACCTTAAAAGGTAAAAAACCTCCTATCATCTCGCTCATCCCATAGGAATTAAATAGGGTGTAGCCATCCCGGCTTGCCTGTCCGCTTAGCTTCTCGCTGCCGGCATACACACTTTTGAGAGTCCGGGAATGATTGTGGAAGTTAGGAAGAGCCGAAGGGCTGATAAATGTATGCGTAATACCATATTCAGCAACATAATCGGCCATCTTGTTAACATCAAACCTGACTTCGTCGGCATATAGATGAAGCTCTCCACCACCAATCAATACATTGAAATCAATCACAGCACCGGCGATAAAATAAAACGGTGCTGACACTCCCCATTTCTGATCCGGAGAAAATGGTTCGCCCATGCCATAACTTACTGCGAAATTAAGACTCGCAAACGTATGGACTATACCTTTAGGTTCTCCTGTGGATCCACTGGTGTAAATAATAAGTGCATCCTTGTCCATAGGTATTACTCCATTATCTTCGGGATATTGTGTTTTCGTAGTGGCAAGTTTTTCAAACAACACCTCATTTATCACAAATGGAGCATCGCAATGTTCCTTGATATAATCAACTCTTTCAGAGGGGAAAGTAGTTCCTAACGGCACAATGGCATTACCTGTCATCCAGACTGCCATTTCCATGGCAAGATATTCCATGGATGCAGGCAACTGGATTGGAATAAAAGAAGCATCAGGAAATTCCATTTCAGATAATCCGGAAGCAAGGCATCGTGTGAGCCTGCCAAGTTCACCATAAGTGGTTTCCCGTTTCCCGCCCCGGTCTATTACCGCAACATTGTCTTTATATTTTTCAAAACTTTCCCAAAGTCTCTGTAGAAATTCATTAGTCATATATGTCGATTTTAACTGGTTCTTTGAAATTTTAGCATTGATATGTTTTGATTATACATGTATTTATAGTCAATGCTTTCTGCCGTTGAATTCACAATCTTAAGACCTATCCTGTCAGAAGGATCTGCGGATTGCACTTTAATGTTTTCCTCCCGGATTATGGGATTGAAAGGACGTCCGTCATCCTTTATCAGTAAGTTTACATTATCTTTTTCAATCCTTATATGAATGTCGAAGTAATGCTTTTCAGGATTTTTCTTGACAGCATGGTCCAATATATTATACATTAATTCCTCACAAGAGAGGCGCACCCTGTATGCGGTGAGTTCATCAAGATTCTGAGAAAGGAATTTTGCGATTTGTTTAAGTGCGTCTTCCAAGCTCTCCCGATCAATTTTTACCGATAAATTCATAGATTCGTTGTTTTCTACTTCAGGTATGAGTGAAAAAGCAGCGAGACTTCTATTTTTCAGGTGTAATGTAATTGTATAAATCACCAGCCCGATTAACAATGCCATGGATGAAGAGGGGAAACCCCACCATAGCACCACAGGATTGATATATGAAAATCCCCACACAAAGCTAACCATTAGCAAAAGCTGCAAGACACTAAGTGCCAGACTTAGTTTTATGTGTCCCAATATCTGATAAGTTGCGCGTAATAAAGCAACCAGGGAATAGGGGACAAGCATTATTGAAAATGCTCTTAATGCGATAGGGAGAAAGTTTATTGGGTCATTAGACCGATTCCCGAATAATTCTCCGAAAAATTCCGGAAATATTATTATAAGAACAGTTATTACTGACAGTGAGCCGCAAGCATATAACAGGCATTTCCGGTTTAGTATGGAGAGACCTTCCATGTCTTGCTCCCCCATCATTATGCCACCTATCGCGTATATGCTCGAACCTATTCCGGTAAGCACCATTTGCATAATCATAAATATCTGCATGCATACCGACCAGCAATAGATTCCATCAGAACCTTGAGCCCCTAAAACTATATAGTTTATAAGCATTATACATCCCCCAAGAAAGAGGGAGTTGACACTCATCGGCAACCCTTGGGTAACACTTTGTTTGACATAGAATTTAAGTCTGCTTCTTTCAAGGCTCCATTTCAGCGAATGTGTCGGCTTTCTGAAATGCACCAGACAAATACCTATGGCTAAAACATAATTCAGCCCCGTGGCCCATGCCGAACCGGCAATTCCCATGCCGAGAAATTTGACAAACACTATATCCAAAATCAGGTTTAGCAAACTTCCTGCAATCACCGCTGTCATCACCAACTTCGGATTCCCGTCTGTCTTTACAAAATTCTCTATCACTCCTGCCATCATCAGGAATGGAATTGCCACACACATTGCTTGCAGATAATTTAATGCAAGTTCATAAATGCGTGGATCGCCCCCGGTGAGAACAGCCACAATAATGTCACTGAATATAAAGACAATCATGGCAAGCGCCACACCCGCTGAGAGAGAAGTAAGAATAGCTGTTGTGAACACCCCGTTGGCCTCCTTCTCATCCCTCCTTCCTATGGCTTTGGCGGCTACGACACTTGAACCGATTCCAAAAAGTATCATTAGAGCCGAAAAGAGTGTCAAGACCGGCATCATGAGGTTTATTGCTGAAATAGCGTCCGGACCGATGAGATTACTGACAACTATGGCATCTGTGGTTGTTGCTATCTGTGAAGAAACGGCCGCAAGTATCGACCCCCACATAAACGTCTTTAGTGCTTTGGTAACCAAATATGGAGATCTA
>JAFLTM010000107.1 GCA_022509225.1 Muribaculaceae bacterium | reverse complement strand
ATATGTGTCACAGCCTTCCCCGGGAATGATGACCTTCAGGCACGTCTAACGGTTGAGAAATATATAAATCAGGATGACTGGAACATCGCAAAGCTTTTTGTGAAGCCATACATCACTTTTGAATGGAATAAAGACAAATATAAATTGAAGAAATAAATGGAGAAAAAAGTTAGGGTCAGGTTTGCGCCGTCGCCTACGGGGCCCCTGCACATCGGTGGTGTCAGGACCGCATTGTTCAATTATCTGTTTGCCCGCAAACATGGGGGCGCCATGATTCTCAGGATTGAAGACACCGACAGCAAGAGATTTGTGCCCGGTGCCGAAGACTATATAAACGACGCCCTGAAATGGCTCGGCATCAGTTTTGACGAAGGCGTCAGGGAGGGTGGAGATTTCGGTCCCTATCGTCAGAGCGAGAGAAAAGAGATCTATAGGAAATATGTTGACGAGCTTCTTGCGAATGACAAGGCTTATATCGCGTTCGACACTCCCGAGGAGTTGGAAGCGGCACGGCAGAAATTCCCTAATTTCCAATATGACGCACATACGAGGCAACAGATGCGAAACTCTCTCACGCTTCCGAAAGAGGAAGTGGAGAAACTTATTGCCGATGGAGTGCAGTATGTGGTAAGGTTCAAAATCGAACCGGACCGTGAGGTGAAGGTCAACGACCTCATCAGGGGAGAGGTGGTTGTCAATAGCAATATATTAGACGACAAGGTGTTGTATAAAAGTGCCGACGGTCTTCCCACATATCATTTGGCCAATATTGTAGATGATCATCTGATGCAGGTGTCTCATGTGATACGCGGCGAGGAATGGTTACCCTCCGCGCCTTTGCACGTTTTACTCTATGAGGCTTTCGGCTGGCAAGACACGATGCCGGAGTTTGTGCATCTCCCGTTGCTCCTTAAACCTGTGGGAAACGGGAAACTGTCGAAACGTGACGGCGACAAATTGGGTTTCCCCGTGTTCCTTCTTGAATGGGTTGACCCGGTTACCGGAGAAGTGTCGTCCGGATACAGGGAGAAAGGATATCTTCCGGAAGCTGTGGTCAATTTCCTCGCTCTTTTAGGATGGAATCCCGGCGACGACACTGAAATGATGGATATGCAGCAGCTCATCGATAAATTCTCGTTCGAGCATTGTTCGAAAGCCGGAGCCAAATTCGACTACAAGAAGGGGATATGGTTTAACCATGAGTATATCGGGAAAAAGGATAATGGTGAACTTGCCGAACTTTTTATTCCAATTCTGAAGGAACACGGGGTTACGGGATTCAGCCGTGATTATATCGAAAAGGCTGTCGGTATGGTGAAAGGAAGGGTAGAGCTACTACCCGACCTTTGGGATCAGGCTGATTTCTTTTTCAAGGCGCCGGAATTTTATGCTGAGAAAGATGTAAAGAAGAGGTGGACGGCTGCAACACCTGAAATCATGGAGCAACTCATCGGTGTGCTTGAAGGCATCGACGACATGACATCAGCGAACGCGGAAAAGATAGTGCTTGACTGGATTGAGGAAAACGGTTATCATTTGGGTAACGTGATGAATGCCTTCCGTCTTGCTGTGGTGGGTGCATGCCGGGGTCCGCACATGTTCGACATCACTGAACTGATGCCGAAGGAGGAAGTTATTTCCCGCATCCGGAAAGCCATTCAGGAAATAAAATTAGGATTTAGTAATTAGGAATTAGTAATTACGGTTAGTTGTTTAAGGGATTTAGCATCTCTATCCAATATTGAAATGATAAAAGGAGAGGCGGCTCGCATTGAGTCGCCTCTCCTTTTTCAGTATGATTAAGTCATTAGAAATTAATCGTAACCTCCGTCGAGTCCGGTGCGACGATAGCCGTGGATCCAGAGATAATCCCAGTATCCGGCTCCGATATAGTCGTCATCCTCGAAAGCAACCATAAAGCTGATGCTGTCGGCAGTGTAACCGGCAGGTGATTTGGCGCCATCCTTAACGATAGAGCCGTTCACAACATCCACGAGGATACCGTAATAGTCGTCTACGGCATTGGAAACGCTGAAAGTCTTGGCTGCATAGTTTACGTCCACTTTCACTCTGAAAGCCCAGAAATTGCCGTCGTCGTCAACATACATTTCAGTCGGCAGATTGGCGTTGGTATTATAGGTAAAGAGAGGGAATATTCCCACACCGAACGGATCTTCCATAGTAACGTTACCGTTTGCGTCAACACCGTCGACCTGCACATACCATTCGCCGCACATGTCTTGAACCGCGGTTCCGCCGATCTCTTCCTTCGCGCAGGATGCCACACCCAAGGCGAGAAGGGAAAAAGCTAACAGTTTATATATTTTCTTCATATTCATTGTCTATTATTCAGCATTGGCGTTTGTCATTACCACGTACATAGGTATCTGTCCGGCATACATAAGCTCATAGCTGATGGTTTGGGTTTCCTCGTCGTAATATCCGTCTTCAAGATAGTCAAGACCGTCGCCCCAACCTGCGATATAGCTCGACAGGAGAGTGATCGTGTTATCTGAATTCAAGGAAATATAACCGGTCATGGCATATCTGGAACCATAGTTACGTATTGTCTGGTACCAACCTCCGAACAAGTCGCTGACATAGAAGAAACCGGGAAGAAGTTGAGAAATTGTGACAGATGCGCTGTCTACACTTGTTCCGTTCAATTCATTGTAGTATTCGGCAGCTCTTGCGAATGTCCAGCCGTTAGCCAGATAGATTGTCTCATCCATATTTACGTTGTAGACACCTGAGATATCAAGCTCGATAGTGGGGTCGTAAACATAGATGTCGCGTTGTTTATACATATCGAAATCTGCGGATGGTTGCACCTCGCTTGCAGAAGAGATATAATAAACATTATACATTCCAGGAGAAGCAGTGCTGATG
>JAFLTM010000106.1 GCA_022509225.1 Muribaculaceae bacterium | reverse complement strand
TAGGGCTTTATCGAATGCACCGCCTCTACTATGCCGGTATAGAATTTTCTTTTACCGAATTGCACAAGCACACGCGATCCCACCTGGACATCATCATAGAGGTTGTCAGGAATAGAATATGTGAATGATGAATATAAGGGGAGTGGAAGAATTACGTCAACAAAATGCTGAGAACTCAAAAGAGATATGCGAGATTAATAATTGCACCCCTGGGTCTGGCGGTATAATTGTCGAGTTTGATAGTCCTGACCTGGTAACTCACTCCCCACGAATAACCGGCAGATATCTGGTAATGTTCAAACAATTCGGCACCAAGGGCCACTTGCATGGCAACATACCCGGCAGGATGCTCGATAGCGGGAGCCTTATTTGTAGCCAATGTGAAATTAAATACCGGGCCGCCATAAATGAAGGGAGCAAGAATCTGTTCAAATCCATTAAGTCTTGTCCATTTGAATTTCAGGTTCAAGGGTATTTCAAGAGTATGAAACCATACATTTTGGTTCTTGATGCCATCAATTGCCCACACGTGATGATCACCGAAATTCACCTTAGCTCCATGCAGGTTATATCTAAGACCCATGTCAATGCCGAACCCTATGCCGGGAATCATAAGTTCACCTGCCACGCCGGCATCAAATCCGGTGAGTCCGGATGTCTTGGCTAATTTCTGTCTCCACGAGAGCGTTGAAAAATTCACACCTAACGTAGGTCCCCACCTGAATTCAGCGGTGGCTTGCAGCGCTATTGCAAGAAATAAGATCAGTGAAAAAAATTTTTTAAGCATCAGAAAAGATATGCGGCAGTTATGTTCCAATAATTATTTTTTACATTCAGGTTATTGGCAGCGCCGGATGATTTCAATATGTTGTTCATGCCGAGACCATAAGAAGCCCCTATCTGAAGATGACGAAGCAATTCCAGACCCAGACCGATATTCCAAGCAGTCTGAAAAGTCTTTGTGTAATTATTCTTTTTCAATTGGAATGCAAAATCGGGTCCGGTGAAAATGTATGGCGCGAGGAAACGTCCTACCACGGGAAGACCGAACTTATACTTAATATTGATAGGGATATCGATAAAGTTTTTGTTGTCGATATCGTTATTCAAGTGCTGATACATCAATGAAGCGTCAAAACAAAGTCCGATCAAAGGCACTTTGAACTCTGTCATGAATCCGGCAGTCCAACCGGCCCGGTTATTGTCAAAATCCTTGGCCATATTGGTTATATGATTCACATTTACCCCTGCCTTGATTCCGAAACGTAATTCAGCGTTTGCCGCGCCTATTCCCAACACTGCCACCACAAGTGTCAGAATAATTTTTTTGAATCTATTCATAATGTAAATAATTCAGTTTTTTCAAATCTACTGTGATTCCAACTGCCGTCAATGTGTTGCAAAGATAATAAAAACTTTGATATACATTATCAGGATTACAAGAAACAAAAAGTTTTGGATTATATTTGCATCTCAATCCGTAAGATTTTGATAATCGGCCTTAGTTATGGAAGAAAAAGACGTGCAAAACCCTCAAGACGAGGAATTGAAAATTTCAAAAGACACTATAGAGGTTCTCAAAACGGTTTATGACCCGGAAATTCCCGTGAATATCTACGATTTGGGACTTATTTATAAAATAGATTATGACAAGAACGACAAGACCCTTCATGTTGACATGACTCTTACGGCTCCCCACTGCCCCATGGCAGATTTCATTATGGAAGATGTCAGGCAAAAGCTTTTGAGTGTGGAGGGGCCGGAGAAACTTGATTTGCGTCTGGTTTTTGAGCCGGAATGGAATCAAGACATGATGAGTGAGGAGGCCAAACTTGAACTTGGATACCTGTGAGTGTTTATTTTCTTAGCGACCTGCATTTGGGAGCCCCTTATATGCCCGACTCCCGAAGCCGGGAAAAGAAAATTGTAGCTTTTCTCGATTCCATAAAAGATAAAGCAGAAACCATTTATTTGCTCGGCGACATCCTTGATTATTGGTATGAATACAAGTATGTCGTGCCTCGTGGATATGTCAGATTTTTCGGAAAACTCGCCGAATTGTGCGATTCTGGGATTAAAATCGTTTGGCTTATAGGCAATCACGATATATGGATCTATGATTATATTCCCTCTGAATTAGGAGTGAAGGTTATAGACGGGAGTTTAGTCGAGACTATCCAAGGCAAAAAAATCTTCATGCAACACGGTGATGGAGTCGGGAAAACCGACGCCTCATTCCGATTCATCAGAGGCATGTTCAGGAATCGTTTTTGCCAATGGCTATATTCCGGCATACATCCCAGATGGACAGTGCCATTCGCCTACAAATGGAGCAGCCACAGCCGCAAAGAAGGGGAAGGCAAAAGTGTGCCGGCACGCAACTTAATGAAAAATCTTTTAGATTTTGCCGTTGACTATCATAGCCGTCACACTGCAATCAATTATTTTATTTTCGGGCATGTGCATATCTTGGAACGAGAGAAGATTGACACCGATTGTGAAATGATAGTTTTGGGGGAATGGATCCGCACCTTTAGCTATGCAAAAATGGATAACGGGGAAATACGTTTGGAAAAATGGAGTAACTGATATGTTTTACAACATGTTTCGCAATTTTATTTCAAAATAATTTGGTGGAAGGAAACCTACCAATTAAATTTGCCAAAACCATAGACAATCTTTTTATCCTTAAGATTTATTACCTGTAGAAACTTATAAAAGGGTGCGACCGTAGAGGTTATCACCCTTTATTTTTATGCATCTTTTCGTAGATTGTCTCTGCAATAATCCAGTCTTCCGGAGTGTCAATGTCAACAGAACGAGATGCCGGCATCAGAAAGGGTTTAATTTTTTTAAATCTTGAAATAGGTGAAGAAAGCAAAGATTTCACTGTCATCACGTAAACGGCGCCATTGTATTCATAAACTCTTGGCACATCTTGCCTTCTTACATAGAGTCCGTTCCCTTTTGAGATATGAAGATAACCGGAAT
>JAFLTM010000105.1 GCA_022509225.1 Muribaculaceae bacterium | reverse complement strand
CCGGGGACACAAGGATTTTCAGTCCTTTGCTCTACCAACTGAGCTATGACACCTTCCAGCTTTCCCCGACGGTTTCGCTTTCGCGACCTGTCAGGTGCTTTTGCGACTGCAAAGTTAAATATTTTGGTTTTTATTGCAAAATTTTAGGCTATATTTTTATCCCTTCGATTAAAAGGAGTGCCCTCTTTTTATCCAAGCCTCCCGTGTAACCTCCTAATTTCCTGTCTTTTCCTATCACCCTGTGACACGGCACAATTATGGCCAACGGATTGGCGCCGCAAGCCTGTGCAACGGCTCTCATTCCATTTTCTTTACCGACAAGCCGAGCCAGTTCCTTATAGCTCAATGTCTCTCCATACCCTATTCCCCTCAGAATTTTCCATACATTTTTCTGAAACTCCGTTCCTGAATAAGTCAACGGCACACTGAATTTACTTATCTCTCCTCTAAAATATCCTTCCAACTGACATTTAGCCACTTCCACCACTTTTATTTCCGAATTTTTAACCGGTGAGTCAAATAAAGTAATGATCCTTTCATATTTACGGTTGCATTCATCAGCCACCCAATTACAATAAATCAGGCAGTCATCTTGAGCTATCAGACATATTTCCCCTATGGGTGAATTATAAATATTTTCATACATGAAATCAAATTTAAGAATAAAGTGGATTATCCTCTTTATCAGTTGCATAAAAATTAATACCTTTACAGTGAATTTCCAACAATAAGATTTCACAGGATGGCCAACGACGTATCAACCTCACCCACATCAGGAGGTTATTATGCATTCATTATAACATATCTTGTGTTGCTGAGCGCATTCGGTTCGTTTGTGAATGACATGTATATCCCCACTTTGCCTGACATGGTCAAGGCGTTTCATTGTTCGGTTCCGACAGTGCAACTTGGTTTGACATTCGGCATGATCGGGCTGGGTGTAGGAGAAATGATACTAGGTCCTTTCAGCGACAGATGGGGAAGGAAGCCTATCCTTATTGCCGCTCTTATAATTTTTGCCATTGGCGCATTCTGCAGCGTATGGTCAAAATCGATACATGAATTCATCTGGTGGAGACTCGTTCAAGGTCTTGGTGCGTCAGGCGGTTATTTTCTTGCACGTACAATTCCGGCCGATATGTATCGTGGTCGCGATTTGGCAAAAGTGATGGCCCTTGTCGGTGCAATCAACGGTTTCGCTCCGGCGAGTGCTCCGGTAATAGGTGGTTTTGTGGGGAAAGCAGTGGGATGGCAAGGAATTTTTTGGATTCTCTTTGGTTTCAGTCTCCTGCTTCTGTTACTTACCCCGGCATTTAAAGAATCCTTGCCTGTGAAAAACAGGGTTCAGGGCCATTTCGGCATTGCATTTAAAAACTACATTTATCTGTGCCGGAACAAGAATTTCGTGATACACACCCTGCTAAAAGGAGCTGCGTTAGGTATGCTTTTCGCATATATCTCCTCAGCTCCCTTCATCATACAGACCCACTATGGTTTTACACAACTACAGTTCGGCCTTTTCATGGGTTTCAATGCACTGTTTGCTGCCGGAGGGGCGATGATTGCATTGAAATTCAAGCCACTGAAAAACGGGGCGGTATTTGCCGGAAGAGTGCTTTTCCTGATTACAATCGGCCAGTTTATCTGTCTCTACACAGTGCACAGCGTGTGGGTGTATGAAGCCTGGAATATCTGCATGATTTTCTGTATGGGAATGTTGTTTACAATAGCCAACACTTTGGCTATGAATGAAGGCAGGAATTATGCCGGCGACGCATCAGCTATGGTTGGATTTGTGGGATATGTGTTTGGAGCGATTACGAGCCCCCTTGTTGGAATAGGCGACATACTACATTCCACGGCAATAACCCTTCTTGTAATGGCTGCCATCACTCTGGTTTTCACACGTATGACCAAGGTGCTGCCTCCCGATCTGGAATCCACTCCACAGAGTGCCACAGCAACAGGACTCCCCTCCTATTCAAAACCTCTGGCATCACAAGCAGCCGACTCTCCACAAAACACTCAAACAAATGCGTAGCCACAACTATTTCAAGATATTATTTGTCTTCCTTATTTTTGGGTTGTGTTCAGCATCAGGTGTGGCCCAACTACGTTACGGATTCAGACTTGGAGGAGATTTCGCTGCAACCCGACTAACTGACGCCGAAGGTTATTCCTTGGTAAACAAGAGCGGGTTTTCCGGAGGACTGATACTTGAATACCAATTCTCCAAAAATGGCTTTGCCCCTGATATCGGATTGCTTTATGGCCGACATAACACGAGGCTGCGATATGAAAACAATAATCCCTTCGGGTTTGGACGAAATTTTATCGATATTCCAATTCATCTAAAATACAAATTCTGGCTTAAACCCACACACAATACCGTGGCTCCCTTGGTTTATGCCGGACCCACGTTCTCATTCAAACTCGATCACAAAGGTTCCCAACCTCTTGACACTAAAATATTTCAACCCACCGTTGAAGTAGGCATAGGTTTCGATATCGTGAATTTCATTCAGATAACCGCAGGTTATCATTTCGGAATCGGCAATGCCGTGAAATCATTCGATATGTTGCCGGATGCACGGATAACTACAAACGGATGGAATCTTTCAGCAAACTTACTTTTTGATTTTTAAATATGGACTCAAAGGAATTTATTAGAAATGTAAAGGAAACCGTTGAAGACTTTATCTCAGCTGAAGAATCATATAGCGACGACATTCAGCTTGAAATTAACACTACCGACTGGAGCATGGATATTGCAGATCCGGAAAACGACCTTCCCGATTGTGATTATTATCCAATAATGGATCTGGTTAAAATGAGTGTTGACGACCCCGGCAAATGGGAGCCCGATATGGAAGCCATCGAATCGCTCGCCGCAGAATATGTTTTCACCTCAAATTAATCACATATCCTTTTAACACTTAATTGTAAGTCAAGAACAAACTTTATAAAACCATGACAACGACTTTGACCAAAACCGATTTTAAATTTCCGGGACAAACCGCTGTCTATCACGGCAAGGTGCGTGATGTCTATACAATCGACAACGACCTCATGGTGATGGTGGCCACCGACCGCATTTCCGCATTTGATGTGATCCTGCCTAAAGGAATTCCCTACAAAGGTCAGGTACTAAATCAAATAGCGGCTTATTTTCTTGATGCTTCCGCAGAAATCGTTCCTAATTGGAAAATGGCTGTGCCCGATCCAATGGCAACAGTGGGTCTGAAAGCAGA
>JAFLTM010000104.1 GCA_022509225.1 Muribaculaceae bacterium | reverse complement strand
AATTAGAAAATAGGATAAGGTTATTTTCATGTTTCGAATTTAAGGAATTTCCAAACGTAAACAAAATCAGGATTTGTGTCTCAGTTTTAGATCCAAACAGTGTTCCAGGAAAGAATCATTAAAAAGAAGACTCCAAAAGAATTAGAGCCACTTAAATTCACTTATCCCGGATTATGATTTTGCAAGCTCCAGCTGGTTACGGATAAGTTTGTAATAGTATCCTTTTTTAGCGACAAGGGAATCATGGGTTCCGGTCTCAACAACTCTTCCTTTTTGAAGGACTATAATATTGTCGGCGTTGCGAACCGTGCTTAAACGGTGGGCGATTACAACCCTTGTGGATCGGGAAAAGCGCTTGGAAATGTTTTCAGTTATTTGTCGTTCAGTCTCTGCGTCAAGATTTGAGGTGGCTTCGTCAAGCATGATATAAGGGGGTTGTTTATATGCCACCCTTGCCATCATCACCCTTTGGCGCTCACCTCCGCTGAGTCCTTCTCCTTCAGCACCGACATTGGTGTTCAATCCCAGTGGTCTTTTCTTGACAATGTCAGTCAGGCAAGCGGTTTCGACTGCCTCTTCCAGTCGTGTATTATCCGAATCGAAACCAAGGATTATGTTCCGGCCCATTGTGTCGGAAAACAAAAAGTTGTCTTGGGAGACGATACCACAGGCATTCCTGAGAGATGAGGCACTGAAATCATCCAGAGGCTTCCCCCCCAATAAAATTTCTCCGGTCCTTGGTTTGTAAAATTTCAACAGGAGTTTCATAAGTGTTGTCTTTCCGCTGCCGCTTTCCCCCACGATTGCCACCATGCTCCCTGCCGGAATAGTGAAACTGATGTTTTCCACGGCGCAAACACCAAGATCGCCTCCGTAAGCGAATGAGATGTTTCTAAGTTCTAGGTCCATTGGCTTTGACGAATCCACCTCAAGCATTCCCGGCTGATCTTCGTTTTCAGCCGTTCTAACCTCATCGCTTCTTTCAAGACTGATTCTCGCGTCTTGAAGACGACGCATAAACCCGACAAGCTGTCCCAACGGCTCCGACACCATGCCGATTATTACGGAGACACTCAACATCATTCCGAGGGTCATTGAGCCATTAACAACAAGAAGGGCTATCCAGCACATTATAAAAAGGTTTCTGAACTGACCGATAGAAACGTAGCCCACATTCTGTCGTTGATCGAGCCTCATGATTTTCAGCGACATATCATACTGTCGTTTTTGCAGGTCTCTCCATTGTTCAATCTTGTATGTCTCGAATCCGTTGACCTTTATGTCGACTATTCCTCCAGTGATCTCAAACATGAGGTTTTGAGCCCGGCCACTAAGTTGAAACTGTTCGAAATCGAGTGCCCTCCGTTGTCTGAAAAACCACAGTGACCACAAGACCGACAAGGTGGTAAAGAGAACATAGCCAGCAAGAATGACAAGGTTGTAGGTGCCGGCCACACTTACTCCCTCTTTGGTCAGGCATGATTTGGTGCGTAGCCATGAAAGAGGACAGATCTTTCCATAAGCAGAGGCCAGCATGCGAACGCATGCCGGCCCGCAGTCCATAGCATCATACTGCCTGGTGAATTTGATTCTCAATTATTTTTTGTGTTGGATGAAGATTTACAATGTGAACAATGAAGAAGAGTTGTCAGTGTTTTCGAGAGAGCGTCTGCCGGTTCGGAATATTGTACCGAAATTGGTGTTGTAACTCACAGAAATAACCACCATGTTTGCATTGTTCTTAATGTATCGTTCACTAAAAAATGGGTTGACCGGCGAATAACTCCAGTGGGGATATTTTGTGCCTTTCCTATCAAACATATACATCCAACTTCCTTCAATAGTCCAATGATTATTTGGTCTGTAGGCAACAGACAACGCATCTCCGTTTTCTTGTTTATTAATATAATAACCTGACAGGGATTTACCCGGAATTTTTCGCCAATAACTTATTGTGAAGGGGCCTTTGTTCCACCATAGAGAAAAACTTGAAAAAAACGAATTCAAATGAAATTGGGTGTCAGAGACTTTGCTGGAGTAATGGGCATAAGTTAAGGAAACATTCACACCAAAACCTGACAAATCATTCAGCCCCAAATCTAATGTTGCTGCAAAACCATCCATTCTCTTTGAATTGTAACTTTGTTGCAGGAAAACACCTTCCCCAACATATCGGGTCTCTCTAATTACTTCATTAGATAATTTTGCGTAGGTCAAATCAATAGAGGAGTTAAATTTTTTATATTGGAATGAAGGTATGAGATGAATTGACAATAGATCAGAAACCTTCAGGTCGGGGTTGCCGTTAACAATAATATATGGGGTTGTCTGTTGGGGATAATCCGTAAGATCGGTTAAAGAGGGTATAATAGGGATATAGTTAAAATTTGCTGCGATATTCCACATTGGAGATAGATTCCAATTTAATTGTAGCGAGGATAAATTACGTATAAAATGTCTTTTATTCAGGTCGTTCTCAATCCAAAAAAGCTTTGCACCTGTGGATAGGGAAAAATAAATATTGCCTATCGATTGGTTGTAACTTGCATATAGGTAATTGTTATTCTCTTTTAAAATAGGGGTATAGTCTGAGGTCAGGTACTTGTTCTTGCTGTAGGAATAGGTGTTCTGGTATCCCACAGACAAAGACGCCTTATCTGTGAAACTATGCACAAAACTTATTTCGCTAATCAGAGAGTTCCTCCTGCTGTCTGCGTCAAGGGCATATTCCTCGTCATAGGCCCCGAAATCGTAAAGCGATGAATACCTGTATTTGGAATTGCTTATTGTTCCGACCTCCTCGATTTCAAGCGAGTTCTTGTCGTTGAATTCGTAACGGAGAAACAGATCCAAAGAGGGATTGAATGATGTGTTTGTGGTTTTGTTCTTATAGGAATAGTCACCTAACTCCGAGTCAGCCACTTTACCTATCTTCCTGCTTTTATTAAAATTGGGGGTTCCTCTTAAGGTGACCGAGAAAAGAGTCCGCCTGTTCGGCCGGTAGTCATATCTGAGACTCAAGGAGTGATAGTTGTAATTGAAAGGATTGTTGTCCCGGTCTTCAAGATTAACCTTGAAATCAGGGGAAATCAGACTTTCCCATTTATTGTCGTAGACATCATGGTAGTTTCTCCAGGAGGGGTTGTAAGCTAATGTGAATTGAGAGGGGCCCTGGTGATATTTGAAGCTGAGGTTGCCGTCCATAAAAGCCGTGGTAACGGCACTTCTCCCCCATAGATAAACAGATCCTCCGTCGTTTCTTTTCTTCAGAGTTATGCTTATCAGCCCCGAATAACCCTTGTCGGCATATCTGGCCGGCGTTATCTGGGAATACTCTATCTTGTTGATTTCTTTTGGCTGCAGGCTGTATATGTCCTCCAGTGAGGATGGAACACCGTTTATGAGTA
>JAFLTM010000103.1 GCA_022509225.1 Muribaculaceae bacterium | reverse complement strand
GTTATGCTGACAAGGGCACAGGTTCAAAGGCATTCAACCTCCGTCTTTCAGCTCAAAGATCACAGGAAGTTGCTAAGGTTCTCCAGAACCAATACTTCATCCCGGCTTCCCGCATGATGGTTAAGAGCATGGGCGAAGACATGTATCAGCCTTATCCTGATGCAGTTCAGAACCGTGTTGCAATCTGTATTGCTGAGTAATATTCATCAGAAGATGGTTTAATCCATCATACATTCCCGTAATGGTCCCGGTTTATGCCTTGCATATTCCGGGATCATTCGCTTTACAAAAGGAGGGTGAAGTCTCCTGACTTCCCCTTTGTAGTGAAACCGGAAGGTTTCACCTCCTTTAACTTAGTCGCAAGATGCCTTGATATTGTAAAATTTCTTATAAATTTGCAGTGAAATTACCCCATAGTTCTACTTTAACTCAATAACGCATGCTAATCAACAGGAAATTACGACCTATTGCTCTTTCATCAGCCTTTATATTTCTATCAGTATCGGAAGTCTTGGCAGTGAATATTACCCCTCGTACTGTCAGCTACAGCGGTCCGATAGAGATCAAGGCTCCGTTGATGATTGACAGTGTTGATGTCTCCAACAAACCATATACCATCAATAATCTTCTTGACCAACCTTTTGTGAAACCTTCCGTCGGAAAGTTTATCACAGATACGGAAATTATTCTCGGTGGCTCAACCCCGGAGTTGCATTATCTCTCATTCCCTATAATCAACAAGAGTTTTGCTGAAGTGGATGTAAAAGTTAAAGGAACAAAGGATTTCAAGCTTTACCTTGACGGAAAGGAATGCAGCCCGAAATTGAAGCTGAAACCGGGGCAGAGGGAGATAACCGTGAAAATACTGACACAACCTTCTGCGTCAGACACGGTTAGCATAACGTTTGAGTCAAAAAGTGGAGGACAGTCACTATCTACTGAACCTATTACCGGGGGGAGACCTTTCACCTTAGAGGACGTGATTTTTGCCCCTCATATCCGCAACGCCTCTATGTCGCCTCAAGGTAAATACGCGGTTATTACTGAAACAACCACTACACCCGACAAAAAGACCGGAAGCACCAATACCCTCGTGGATGCGAAATCCTTTAAAACGTTGGGGAAACTTGACCGCGGCTACAGATGGATGCCCGATCGCGATCTGTTGTGGAGAACCGTGAACGCAGGCGAAGGCAAAGTGGATATCATCTTGCTTGATCCCCAAACATGGAAAGAAACTGTGTTTGCAGAGAATGTGCCCGACGGACGTTTTCAAATAATGCCCGGAGAACAGTATCTGATATATTCCACTGAGTCCCAAGGTCCGAAAGAGGATGCTGATATTTACCGGGTTATCAATCCTGAAGACAGGCAGCCCGGTTACAGGAACCGGTCGGGAGTGGCGGTGCTTGATCTGACCACCCGACTCTACAACCCTCTGACTTTTGGCAATAAAAATGTGTGGGTCTCCGATATGAGTCCCAACGGCGAGAAACTGCTTCTTATGACATCAAAAAACCGTTTTGAAAAACGACCGACCACACTTTTTTCACTTTTTGAATGCGATCTTGTCACAAATTCCATAGATACACTTGTGTATGAAGACGGCTTTATAAATTCAGCCGTTTATTCACCCGACGGAAAGAAGGTGGCAGTGACGGGCACCCCGGAAGCCTTGGGAGGCATTGCCAACACCCTGCCTGCAGGCAGAATACCGAGCATGACGGAGCAAGAACTTTTCATAATAGACATCCCGACCGGTAAAATAACCCCCGCTACCCGCGATTTCAATCCCTCGGTGGGCCGTGTGGTCTGGCCCGTTAAATCTGAGCAACTTTTCTTCACTGCCGAAGATAAGGACAAGGTGTCGTTATTTTCATATAATCCGAAATCAAATGTAATCCGCAATCTGGATGTGCCGGAAGATATCGTGACTTCCTTCTCTTTTTCCGATAATGGTGAAAACGGATTTGTTGTAGGAGAATCTGCAATTAATCCGGATGTGTTGCATTCCATAACTATAAAGAAAGGGATTCCGACATATAACAAAATCAAGGCAACTGCCGACGACTATCTCGAAGGGGTGAAGCTCGCAGATGTGAAAGCATGGGATTTCGTGAATTCCAAGGGTGACACAATCAACGGAAGGTTTTATCTGCCACCGGATTTTGACCCTGCGAAAAAATACCCTATGATTGTGAATTACTACGGAGGCTGCTCGCCGACAAGCAGAAATTTTGCGACACGCTATCCCCACCATCTCTATGCTAACAACGGTTATGTGGTTTACGTGATCAATCCTTCGGGTGCCACGGGATTCGGTCAGGAGTTTGCATCCCGGCATGTCAACACTGCCGGTGAAGGGGTGGCCGAGGATATAATCGAAGGGACTTTGAAATTTATTGAAGAGCATCCTTATGTCGACAAGGATAAAATCGGATGTATCGGAGCGTCATACGGTGGTTTTATGACACAATACCTGCAGACCGTAACCGATCTGTTTGCGGCAGCCATATCCCATGCCGGCATCAGCGATCACACAAGTTATTGGGGCAACGGTTACTGGGGCTATTCTTACAGCGAGGTTTCAATGGCCGACAGCTATCCGTGGAGCGACCCTGACCTCTATGTGAAACAAAGCCCGCTTTATAATGCCGACAAGATAAACACCCCGCTACTCTTCCTTCACGGTGATGAAGACACGAACGTGCCGCCGGGAGAGAGCGTCCAGCTGTTTACGGCATTGAAACTGCTTGGTAAAGACACTGCACTCGTTGAGGTTTCGGGTCAGGACCATCATATAATGGATATCGACAAACGCACCAAATGGCAAGACGCTATTTTCGCATGGTTTGCAAAATATCTTCAGGATGACCCCACCTGGTGGGAAAACAGTTTTCCCTCAACCTCGCTCGAATAGATAATTGAGATTAGAGATTAGATAATAGATATTGGATATTGGGAGGAGTACCTGTTTTTTCATTAGAAAAAAATAGGTACTTTTGCATTATAGAATATTCTTTTATAAATCAAATTAAAATTTTTTATTAAATCCTGATGTTTCTGCGAAGAAAATCAGGGTTCTGATTGAAAAACTTATTTATGGATTCAGAAAAAAGACCTAAACGCCCCAGAATAGGGAGCATTCACCCCTCGATGAGTCACGAGGAGGAACAAACACAGGAAACAAATTATGAGAAGGTAAGTAATCATGAGGAGGAGCAGCAGGCTCCTGAGGTTCCACAACAACCATATCAACCGAGACAAGCTTACCAGCCGAGACAAAATTTCCAAAGATACCAGGGAAACAGTGGCCAAGGTTATTACAGAAACAATGACGGTGGCTATCAGCAGAACCGCAACCAAGGGTATCAGAATCAGGGAGGCTACCAACGCCAGAACCAGGGCTATCAGCAGAACCGCGGCTACCAA
>JAFLTM010000102.1 GCA_022509225.1 Muribaculaceae bacterium | reverse complement strand
TTAATGGTTAGTGGCCTGTAAGGATGATCTTACGTCATTAAGAAAGTTATGCGATCGACTTGAATTAGGAAGGGAACTTGCCCTCTATATGGTGCAGGAATCTGATTTTCTAAGATCATGCAGCATAGAACACAGGGCAATGCTTCAGAGAAGGATCTCCAATTATGTTGAACTTTTTGAACAATATCGTTCGGCAGCTGCCATGATTCTTGACGGAACACATGTGGAATACATAGACAGTATGTTCCGCAGATTGAAAAATTCAGGCTACCTCTACATGCCCTCTGCACAAATCCGAGTTATGATGACAATTCTGAAACTTAGGCCAGAGCTTATCAATAGACGAATGGGAGAATTGTTTGATGCACTCCATAACTGGGACATAAACAATTGGTTGAATGAACCTTTCAGAGAGGCGCTGGTTCAGCAGCTTCAACTTTTCATAGAAGAGAATTCCGGAAAAGTGAATATTCTTCCTGCAAGCGATTCCAGCCTTGATAGTAAGCTAATAAGTCGCATGATCGTGGCTATTGCTATTCAAAGATTGCTGGCTAATGATTATGACAATATAGATCTCAATCTTAACCGAGCCAGTTTATACAGATATATATCCTACCTCTACCCTTCTGAGGTAAATTCATTATTAGATAAAGGTATAGCCGCCTTATTAGGTATCGAGTCACCTAATGAATTCACATGGAGCGACACTGAAAACCCCACTCTCCTATTTGTGAAATCCTCTCATTTGAATCCACCGGATGAAGAAGGTTCTATGGTTCAGAAATCCTTTATGACAACACAGGCTGAACTCCATCTTTCAAGTGATAAAATCCATCTGATTGGGGATGGCGCAGATCCTGACTCTACTATAATACCAAACAATTTATTCGACTGGATGAACCCGGTAATCTCGGTGGCAGACCCGATCAGCTTCCCTACCACAAAAAAATCAAAAGATCTCAAAGCATTGCGGGAGGTATGGGACAATATTGCCTGGTCACTGTTCGGGGGGAAAGAAACCGGAGGAGAGCATCTCGAAAAACGTTTTCCTGATGAAGGGGAAGAAACATCAGTTATTATTGACGATGTCCGTATTATAGAGACCGGACATGAAAAGCAAAGATTGCAATTTCATTGCACTATTCATGATGATTCTTTTTATGGCGACGGATGGATGCCTTGCGATGCATACCACATGCTTGGATGGCTGTCATATAAGGATGTGCCAGGTAATTATGATATGTCTCTGAATTTTTCGGTTGACCCGGATGGGGAACCATTGGTGTATCAAGCCAATGTTCATGTTAAACATGATGGATCTTTAGAATTCAGCATGAAATCACAAATAGAGGAATATTTGCTTGAGAATTCTTATCCGGGAAAAGAATCAATTGCAATTGTCACTCACCTTGACAGAATAAATAATGCGTGGTTATGCCTTAGTGATACGGGAGCCACCTATAAGGTGGCATGTGATGACAATACAGTTGATCTTTCAATTGGAGCAATTGTGAGGGTGGCTTATATAGAACAAGACAGGTCGTCGGTTACTCCTCAGTTCTTTATAGGAGAATTGGCAAAGGACCAGTCAAATCTTCCCTCTTCAATAAAAAAATCGGAATTTTTGATGAATCTTATGCAGGGGTTGGGGACAAAAAAACAGGAAGAACTTCCCTATCAGGTAATGGAGGCAGGACAGGTGATGACAAAAGAGGAATTGCTTGAACTGATTTATATTTTACAAAGAAGAGCCTTTTCTGAAACGGAATATGTCAAGGCTTATAATTATTTGGGATTGGCCTCTTTATTATGCCGCCTCGCGGAAAAGAAAAATTTACTGGAGGAAGTGTCTGTGCACATGAAACTTCTGGAATTCCTCCAGGAATTCAGCCGGAACAGGAAATTAGACTATAATCTTGTTGAAGCGTTTGAGAGTCAAGTTAAAGACTCGCCAATGCTTGAACGATTATACACCAGAATTAAAATAGTGTCGGATCTTGACTCCAATCATATAACACCATGGCTCTGGGAACTGCACCAGAATCCGAGAAATGAAACTGAGGGTAAGCTCGCCTCTTTGGTTTTGTCTTACAATATGCTTCCAAAAGAATTGGAAGAGTCAAGAAAACAGATATTGAATGAGATTTCTTCATTGTTGAATATAAACAATGCCATAACGACATCAAAATATTATGGTGATGAATCTCAAACTATTGAATTCAAGAGCAGTATGGTTTACACCTCACGTTCCGGTTCAAGACCTGACCCGAAGACACAGCTTCATGAGATTACCCATATAATATGTGGCTTTATGAATGCCAGAGGAGGAAAACTTTATATTGGAGTAAATGATTCCGGTTACGAAAATGGTCTGGAAGATGATCTCAATTACCGTAGGATAAAAGGAGAAAAGGCTTCAATTGACGGAATGATTGTTGATCTTCAGAATCATCTTGACAGAATTTTGCCGTCGCATGCTAAAGATCACTGGGAGATATCAGCAGATCCGGAATCAAAAAAGGGGGTTATTATAGTTGATGTCAAACCGGTGAGACAACCTGTTGAGCTGGATGGAATCATCTACGTCAGAGCAAGTTCCACTACAAAGCCAAGACTTGGGGAAGAAAGAGAGGAATTTATGAAGAGCAGGAACCATAACTATAATATATTGATGGCTTTATGGGGAATTCCCGATTTTGGAGGAAATGAGAATCAGGAGTCTGATGAAGAAAATCATGATGATATTCCTGTTGACCAACCTGTTTCTAAGGAAGACTCGTCTGCATTGGAAAATGACCCGGAAATTAACGAAATAACGCAGACAATCATAACCGGAAAGAACCGGAAACATGGATTACATGACTATGATGAAAATTTCATAACTCCGGAGTTTTATATTTATGTCAATCCTGACGACAGTGTGACCATTTCGAAAGAAGACAAATATATCGACCACATAAATAATCCGGATGAATGTAGGTTGGCCATATCAGTGTTGGATAAAGACATGGATTCCGGGTTGATAGCAACTTTTGAAGATTCAAGTATAAGGATTCTAAGTGTTTCGGAACTTTCATCGTCACTGCCAAACGCAACTATTGAGCTTAATGAAGATAAAACCATAAGGATACTGAACATCGGTTCTAAAGATGATTATCTCTTAAGTGTGATACAAACTGCAAATAAGTCTATATTTTATAGACTTGACAAAATTGGCACATTAGAAAAGAGGTATGAATCACAAGGAACAGGGTTTAAACTTATAACATTGCCTCACAGGATTTTGACTCAGGAAATAGTAGCTCCTGAAAATCTGGGATTGTTTGACAAAGATGCGGTAGACAGAGACGAAAGTTTCTATGGAGTGCCTTTGCCTGTTGGGGATGGAACCCTATCAAAGAGAGAGAGGATAGATGCGCTGATTTCACCGGCAGTTAATGAATAAACTTTTTCTATGGCATTATTTTTGTAATTAAAATAAAAGGTTTAATTTTGCAATGATAAAGGGGTATCAATCCCTGAATTGCCTTGTGGTGTAATGGTAGCACACCGGATTCTGGTTCCGTTTGTGAGAG
>JAFLTM010000101.1 GCA_022509225.1 Muribaculaceae bacterium | reverse complement strand
ATAGCTAACGCAATTGCCGAAAATCATCCCGACACTCATATAATAATGCTTCTGATCGACGAAAGACCGGAAGAGGTTACCGACATGGCAAGAAGCGTTAATGCCGAGGTGATTGCCTCCACTTTCGATGAACCTGCAGACAGGCACGTGAAGATTGCAAACATTGTGCTTGAAAAAGCAAAGAGACTCGTGGAGAGCGGACACGATGTAGTTATCATGCTCGACTCTATCACAAGGCTCGCCAGAGCATTCAATACCGTTTCCCCGGCTTCCGGAAAAATCCTGTCGGGTGGTGTCGACGCAAATGCTCTTCAAAAGCCGAAACGATTCTTCGGAGCTGCAAGAAATATTGAAAACGGGGGTTCTCTCACTATCATTGCCACAGCTCTGACAGAAACTTCCTCAAAAATGGATGAAGTCATCTTTGAAGAATTCAAGGGAACAGGAAATATGGAACTTCAGCTTGACAGGAAGCTTTCTAACAAGAGAATCTTCCCGGCCGTGGATATAATCGCCTCCTCTACAAGGCGCGACGATCTCCTTCTTCCTCAGGAGCACCTCAACAGAATGTGGGTGCTACGTAATTATCTCGGTGATATGAATTCACTCGAAGCAATGGAATTCATCAAGAAACGTATGGAGATGACCCGTAACAATGAGGAACTTCTCGTGACAATGGATAAATAAAATCCTTTTTTCAATCCTTTCTATTTGCAATTTTGTCAAATGGAGAAAACAAACGCATCACGAATCCTTGACCGTCTGAAAATTCAATATCAGCTTGTGGAATATGCGGTGGATCCGGACCATCTGGAGGCCACGCATGTGGCACATGAACTCGGTGAGGATATAGCCACGGTATATAAGACCTTGGTGCTGCGTGGTGACAAAAACGGTGTCTTTGTATGCGTAGTGCAAGGAGATAAAGAGGTCGACCTTAAAAAGGCTGCCAAGGCGTCAGGGAATAAAAAGGTTGCCATGATTCCTCTAAAAGAACTTCAACCCCTCACCGGTTATATCCGAGGGGGATGTACCTCTATTGGAATGAAAAAGAATTTCCCGGTTTTCCTTGACAATTGTGCCATTTCTCTTCCTTTCATTTATATAAGTGCCGGGAAAAGAGGACTTCAGATTAAACTTAATCCTGCTGATTTGATCAAAGCAACATCGGCAACGCTTGCCGATATAAGCACTAACCCCGATAACCATGCATTATGAATAGTTTTGGGAATAACCTGAGAATAACAACTTTCGGCGAAAGCCATGGTTCTGCAATTGGAGGAATAATCGACGGTTTTCCGTCGGGATTCAAGATTGATTTTGATCTCCTAAAGGAAGAAATTGCAAAGCGAAGACCGGGAAGCGGTGAACTTGTGACTCAAAGAAAAGAAACCGACGAGCCGGAATTCCTTTCAGGCATTTCTTCCGAAGGTGTCACCTTGGGAACACCAATCGGATTCATCATTCGTAATAACGATAACAGAGGTAACGATTACAATGATCTTCGCGACAAATATCGTCCAAATCATGCCGACTTCACCTATCAATATAAATATGGTATCCGGGACTGGAAAGGCGGAGGACGTGCCAGTGCACGGGAAACAGCAAACTGGGTCGTGGCAGGGGCACTCGCACTGCAGTGGCTCGCCTCACAGAACATCAATATTCAGGCTTGCCTCACGGCCGTAGGCTCAGTATCAATCACCGACAAGATAATAGAAAATCTCATTCACGTCCCGTCACCACTTTTTGCATTACAAACACCTGAAAAAGCAAGCAAACATTTTGAAGACGAAATATTGAAAGCCAAACAAAAAGGCGACAGCCTCGGGGGCGTTGTGACTTGCCTTATTACGGGTGTAAGACCGGGGGTCGGCGAGCCTGTATTCCATAAGTTGCATGCCCGTCTGGCCGCTGCCATGATGTCTATTAACGCTGCCAAAGCATTTTCTTATGGAATCGGTGATAAAGCCACCCTTTTTTCAGGTTTGGAGTCACTCGATATTTTTGACGCCTCCATTTCAGATAAAGATAATGTGCAAACCCGCACCAATTTCAGCGGAGGAATTCAAGGGGGCATCTCTAACGGTATGCCTATTTTCTTCAATGTCACTTTCAAACCCACACCAACCGTTTTACAGGAGGTAGAGACTATTGACCGGGAATTGAACTTCACGTTGTTGAAAATGAAAGGGCGACATGATCCATGCGTGGCCGTTCGGGCGGTGCCTGTGGTTAAAGCCATGGCTGCCCTAACGGTTGCCGACATGATTCTATGAGATCATATTCCGAGTATCTCAACGGCATTTTCCCCGGAATGAAGGTCCAAAAGATCTCTGTAAATGCCGGCTTCACTTGCCCCAACCGCGACGGCACAATAGGAACCGGAGGATGCATTTATTGCAGAAACGATTCTTTCTCTCCTTCTTATTGTGACTCTTCGAAAAGTATTTGCCAACAGATTGCTGCCGGGAAAAATTTCTTCGCAAGAAAGTATCCGGAAATGAAATATTTAGTTTATTTCCAAAGCTACACCGGCACTTATGGAGTAGATCCAAGTAATCTGGAGAAAATGTGGAATGAAGCCCTTGCTCAAAAGGATGTGGTCGGACTTGTCATATCAACCCGACCCGATTCATTGACCGACAAAACTCTGGAAATTATGACCCGAATAAACAAGGAGAAGAGAGTGCTTGTTGAAATTGGTGCTGAAACTGCAAATGACCAAACCTTGCAAGTGATCAATCGTAACCATTCCTGGCATGACGTGGAAACAACCGTAGGAAGAATTTCCGATAAGGGTTTGCATTGTGGCCTTCATCTTATTGCTGGGCTGCCGGGAGAAGATGAAGAAACAATTCTTGAAACTGTCCGCAAAGCTGTGAGCCTTCCGATTGAAACTCTCAAAATTCATCAGCTGCAGATTTTAAAAGATACTATTCTTGCACACAAATGGGTGAACGATGAAATCAAAATAAAAAGTTTTTCCCTTCAAGAGTATCTGGATTTATGTGTAAAAATCTATCAGATAGTGCCTGAACACATTGTAATTGAGAGATTTCTATCACAAAGTCCCCCCGAAATGGTGATTTCTCCTAAATGGGGTTTGAAAAATTACGAGTTTATGAATAAATTAGCAAATCTTTTAAAGGAACATAATCTATAATTAATAATTCATAGCTATGAAAAAATTGTTATTTGCTTTTGTTGCCCTCCTTTGTCTGGGAAGCTACTCATTCTCTATGCAGGCACAAGACTCTGACAGAGAGGCCAAGAGAAAAGCTCTTGAAGAAAAACTTGAAAAGTTGCAATCAGGCGATGTAGAGGCTCCGAATTTTACTCTTAAAGATCTTGATGGAAAAGATGTGTCACTGTCCGACTTCAGAGGCAAATGGGTTATCCTTGATTTCTGGGGGAGCTGGTGCCCGTGGTGCATCAAAGGTTTTCCTGAACTGAAGGAAGCCTATGAAAAATATGCCGGCGAACTCGTAATCATAGGAGTGGATTGCCGTGAAAGTCAGGATGAATGGAGAGCAGGCGTAGAGAAATATCAGCTCCCTTGGGTTAATGTCTATAATCCTGCCGATAGTAACCTTACCGAAGAATATGCAGTGCCAGGATATCCCACAAAAGCCATCATTAATCCTGAAGGTATAATCAAAAATATTACCGTGGGTCACGATCCGGCCTTTTACGAAGCTTTATCTGAACTATTGGGGAAATAAATGGGAAATAAATCTTATTTTCCTTGTTGAATCAGATTTTTTAGATTAAATTTGCAACGCTTTTGTGCTTTTAGGCATATTAAAGCTACATGGTGGATGTAGCTCAGTTGGTTAGAGCGACGGATTGTGGTTCCGTAGGTCGTG
>JAFLTM010000100.1 GCA_022509225.1 Muribaculaceae bacterium | reverse complement strand
GGCAAAAGGTAAAATAGGGGTAACCACCGAAAATATTTTCCCCGTTATTAAAAAGTTTCTCTACAGCGACCATGAAATCTTTTTAAGGGAGCTTGTAGCAAACGCGGTAGATGCAACACAAAAACTTAAAACCCTTTATTCTTTCGGCGATTTCAAAGGAGAACTCGGTGAAATGAATGTTAAGGTTACGGTTGACAAAAAGAAGGGCACCCTAACCGTTTCCGATCATGGAATCGGGATGGATGCTGAAGATATAGACAAGTATATCAATCAGATCGCTTTCTCGGGTGCAGAAGAGTTCCTTGCAAAGTATAAAGACACCGCTAATTCCATCATCGGTCACTTTGGTCTCGGGTTCTATTCCGCATTCATGGTTTCCAAGAAAGTCGAGATCCGTTCTCTCTCTTATAAGGAGGGTGCAAAAGCGGTGAAATGGGTATGCGACGGCAGTCCGGAATACTCCATGGAAGAAACCGATAAAATAGAACGTGGCACAGATGTAATTCTTTATATCGATGATGAAGACAAAGAATTCCTCGATCAGATAAGGATTGACACCCTTTTGAAGAAATATTGCCGTTTCCTCCCGGTTCCGGTTATTTCCGGGAAAGAACAGGAATGGAAAGACGGTAAATATGTCGACACCGACAAAGACAAGGTTGTCAATGCCACCGAACCTCTTTGGACAAAAAAACCGGCAGAACTCACTGATGAGGATTATCTTAAATTCTATCATGAGCTTATGCCCGGAAGTGAAGACCCGATGTTCTGGATTCACCTCAATGTAGACTATCCCTTCACATTGACAGGTATTCTATATTTCCCGAAGATAAAGACCAATTTCGATATCCAGAAAAATAGGATCCAGCTCTATTGCAACCAGGTTTTCGTGACAGATCAGGTGGAAGGGGTAGTGCCGGAGTTCATGACTCTAATGCAGGGTGTAATCGACTCCCCCGATATTCCACTGAATGTGAGCAGAAGTTATCTTCAGGCCGACCAACAGGTGAAAAAGATCTCTTCCTATATCACCAAGAAGCTGTCCGAACGTCTCGAGAAGCTGTTTAAAGACGACAGGAAATCATTCGAGGAAAAATGGGACGACATCAAGGTCTTCATCGAATACGGAATGCTCACTGATGAGAAATTCTATGACCAGGCAAAGAAATTCTATCTGTTCAAAGATGTGACGGGTCAATACTACACAATAGATGAATACCGCAAGCTTGTAGAGGCCACCCAGACTGATAAAGACAACACCGTAATTTATCTTTACACCACTGACCCCACAACGCAGTTCACCTATGTTAAGGCAGCAGAGGATAAGGGATATAATGTACTTGTGATGGATGGCCAACTTGATTCCCATATAGTCGGTTTCCTCGAGCAAAAACTTGACAAGACACGTTTTGTCAGAGTCGATTCCGATATCCCTGAAAGACTTATCGTAAAAGAAGACTCGAAAGACAACGGTCTTTCAGCTGAACAGACTGATATAATGAGTTCTCTCTTCAAAAGTCAGATACCGGCCATTGAGAAAACAAACTTTATAGTTACTTTCGCCGCTTTGGGAGCTCAAGACGCGCCGGCTACCGTTACACAAAATGAGTTCATGCGCAGAATGAAAGATATGGCCGCGATGCAACCCGGAGCAAGTTTTTATGGTGAATTGCCCGACAGCTACGAACTCATTGTGAACACCAACCAACCTGCCGTAAAGAGCATAGTGGATAAATCCACCCAAGCTTTGTCAGATCAGGTGAAACCGATTAGAGATGAGATCGACACTCTGAACCAAGAGATCACTGATGCTCGTAAAGCTGCAACGGACAAGAAGGAAGAGACTCCCGATTTATCAGAAAAAGAAAATAAGGTTCAGGAACTTCGTGAGAAGGAATCCAAGTTGATTGGAGAGTATGCTGCAACTCAACCGGAAATCAGGCAGATCATCGACCTGGCTCTCCTTCAAAGCCATCTCCTTTCAGGAGAATATCTGAATGAATTTATCAAACGTTCCGTATCTCTCTTGAAATGATATAAACCCGGCAGATAAAAATTGAGAGAGGGTGTGTAAGAATTTTTCTTGTCGCACCCTCTCTCTTTTTTATTTAGTTAGATATGTTATTTCTTACATGCGTCTATCGGACAACGTGGTTTTATCTGCTTGAAGAAATCATTCCCTTTGTTGTCAACGAGAATAAAGGCGGGGAAATCTTCCACTTCAATTTTCCATATTGCCTCCATTCCTAATTCGGGATACTCAAGCAATTCCACATTCTTGATAGAATTTTGTGCGAGGATTGCTGCAGGACCTCCGATTGACCCCAAATAGAAACCACCGTGTTTCTTGCAAGCGTCTGTTACTTGCTGACTACGGTTGCCTTTTGCAATCATAATCATTGATCCTCCGGCTTCTTGGAATTGATCTACATAAGAATCCATTCTTCCAGCCGTGGTGGGACCGAACGATCCTGATGGCATTCCTTCCGGTTTTTTGGCCGGACCCGCATAATATATTGGGTGATCTTTTAGATATTGAGGCATTGGTTCTCCGGCATCGAGACGTTCCTTTATCTTGGCATGGGCGATGTCGCGACCCACGATGATAGTCCCTTTCAAAGACAATCTGGTTGAGACGGGATATTTGTCAAGTTCGGCAAGAACCTCTTTCATCGGACGGTTCAGATCGATTTCAATGACTTCACCTTCGCCTGCATTTCTCAATTGCACAGGAATGAGTTCACCGGGGAATTCATCAAGTTTTTCAATCCACAACCCATCCTTATTGATTTTAGCTTTCACGTTTCTGTCGGCAGAACAACTCACACCCATACCTACAGGGCAAGAGGCTCCATGCCTTGGAAGCCTCACGACTCTGATGTCGTGTGCAAAATATTTTCCGCCGAACTGAGCTCCAAGCCCAATGTTCTGTGCAGCTTCAAGCAATTCTTTTTCAAGTTCAATATCGCGGAAAGCCTGTCCGTATTCATTGCCTTCGGTTGGAAGACTGTCGTAATATTTGGCAGAAGCTTTTTTTACGGTTGCAAGATTAACTTCGGCAGATGTTCCCCCGATAACGAAAGCGATATGATAGGGAGGACATGCTGCAGTGCCAAGAGTCTTCATCTTCTCTATAAGGAAAGGAACCAACGTTTTCTTGTTGAGAATCGCTTTGGTTTCCTGATATAGATAAGTCTTGTTGGCCGATCCACCACCTTTTGCAATGAAAAGGAATTTATATTCGTCGCCCTCTGTGGCATGAATCTCGATCTGTGCCGGCAGATTGCATCCGGTGTTCACCTCGTCATACATGTTTAAGGGCGCATTCTGGGAATACCTGAGGTTATTCTCTGTATAGGTTTTATACACTCCGAGAGAAATCTTTTCCTCGTCATTACATCCTGTCCATACCTGCTGACCTTTATATGCCGAGCAAATAGAGGTGCCTGTGTCTTGACAGAAAGGTAAAATTCCCTTTGCCGCCACCTCGGCATTCCGAAGCATTGTCAGGGCAACGAATTTATCGTTTTCCGATGCCTCCGGATCATTCAGAATTTTTGCAACCATCTCGTTGTGTTCACGACGGAGCATAAACGAACAATTGTGACTAGCCACATTCGCTATGATAGTCAGGGCTTCCGGATCTACCACAAGCATTTCATGACCATTCCAGTTTTCCACCTTGACATAGTCTTTGGAGATTAGTTGGTATTCGGTTGTATCAGGACCTAAAGGGAAAGGTTCCTGATAATGAAAAGGTTTTGTAGGCATATTTTATGGTATTTGATTTCTTTGATGCAAATTAAATAAAAAATTTGCACAAAAAACAAAAAGAGTCTATATTTGCAACAACAAGGGATTAGATTCTCTATTGGGGCATTAGCTCATCTGGCTAGAGCGTTTGACTGGCAGTCAAGAGGTGACGAG
>JAFLTM010000010.1 GCA_022509225.1 Muribaculaceae bacterium | reverse complement strand
TGATCTCAGCCATTTTTAAATCGTTCTGCTGATAACGAAACAGGATATTTTCAAAGAATTAAGCGATCTGTTGTTGAATTTCTTTTGAAAAAGGCTTAAAATTAAAAGTCCGGCTGTTAATTTCAGGAGAAAAAATTTCCCTTCTGAGAGTCAGAGGATGGTTTTATTATAGCTTTATAGCCGGTGATAGCAAATAATTTGCTTTTTCAGGATTATTGTTATGGTCGAATTTCTTCATTGTTTTTATTTTAAATAAAAATGGTTAATTTTGTGATTATTAACCACATTTACAAAATTTATAAACTTTGATGAGAAAATTTTATCTATTTATTCTACTTTTTATTGCAGTTGGAGCTGTGATAAGTTGTGACAAGAAAAAAACTGAAAAACAACCAGATTGGGTGCTGGTATGGGAAGATGATTTCAACACCGATGGTGTTCTCAATGATTCAGTATGGAGCCGTATCCCAAGAGGAGAAAGTGACTGGAACAATTATATGTCGCAGGCAGATACCCTTTATGATGTAAGAAACGGCAACCTTATCCTAAGAGGTATAATAAATCCTGACAGATCTATAGATACGGTTCCTTACCTCACAGGAGGAGTGTTTACAAAAAATAAAAAGGGGTTCGGTCACGGCAAACTTGAAATCCGGGCTAAATTTGGAGATGTGACAGGTGCATGGCCTGCAATTTGGTTACTACCTTACATAGAGGAAAAATGGCCGGTTGGGGGTGAAATCGACATTATGGAGAGATTGAACTCAGACACAATAGCCTACCAAACCATTCATAGTTATTATACTCAGGTCTTAGGGCTGGATACTGTGCCTCCTCATTATGCCACAGGCAAAATAATTAATAATGAATATAATATCTATAGCGTGGAACTTCATCCCGATAGCCTAGTGTTTGCAATAAACGGAGAACATACATTCACATATCCGAAAATCGAGACAGATAAAGAGGGGCAGTTCCCTTTCGACAAAGAATTCTATCTCTTGATAGATATGCAACTTGAAGGGAATTGGGTTGGTAAAGCAAATCCTGATGAACTGCCGGATATTATGGAAATAGACTGGGTGAGGTTCTACCAAAAGCAATAATAATTAATTAAGAGACCATTCCACAATATTCTTAGAAAGGTGTGCCGGAATTAAGGTGCGCCTTTCTTTTTGACTAATTTTTACAAAATATAACTAATAATTTAGTTGCATTTGATTTTTTTTAGTTACATTTGCATCGGAATTATTTTAATAAAATATAAACCAAATGAAATCATTGACTGACAAGGAAGAAGACCTGATGAGAAAATTATGGACTAAAGATGAAATGATTGCCAGAGAAATTTTGGAAATGTATCCGGAGCCACGTCCACATTTCAACACAGTTGCAACATTTCTGCGAATCCTTGAGAAAAAGGGATGGGTAAAACATCGCACGATAGGCAATACCAATCTTTATAGCGCCAAAATAAGCCAAGATGAATTCAGCCGGAGTTCATTGAAATCATTTGTGTCAAAATTTTTCAATGGTTCAATGGCCGGTCTTGTCAACGCACTCTTGAAAGATGAAAATCTTTCAGATAAAGAGATAGCTGAATTGATTGAGATAGTTAAAAACAAAAAGAAACAATGATATATCATTATACTTTTTTCGGCTACATTCTTGCAATGGCCATTGTCTTACTTCTAAGTACGATAGCCTACAGATTTTTAATGGAGTCGCGAGTCAATCCGGCTTTTAACAGGAGAATTATTCTTATTATTTACGGATTGATGATTTTAGTGCCTCTTGCAGTGATTTGCATCCCTGAATCTAATTCAGGTCCACTGATTGAGATAGGAGAGGGACGTAGCTATCCAATTGGAGAAATCAGTAATACTCCAAAAGACGTTTTTAAGATAGATATCTTAAAAAATTGGATTATCTGCACATATTTTATTGGAGCTGGCGTTATGGTAATCTCAATGCTAATTTCCATCCTGCGACTCTGGATGTTAATGAAAAGATCGGAGGTTATAGAAATAAATGGCAGAGAGGTTTACTTACATTCCAATAAGTCTCTTTCCTCTTTCTCATGGAACAACAGGATTTTCATTTTTGCGGACACGTTATATAATTCGGAAGAGGATCTGGAAATCCTTTTAAAACATGAACAGGCACATGTTGATCAAATGCATTGGTTCGACCTTGTCTTGGCTCATTTAGTTCTCATCTTTCAATGGTTTAATCCTGCAGCCTGGTTTTGTCAGAGGGAATTGCAACGTATTCATGAATATGAAGCCGACCGGTATGTCTTGTCTAAAGGAACAGATAAAAACAGATATCAAATGCTTTTGATAAATAATATCTCAAGAAATCGGTTTTCAGGCCTAACCGACGGATTGAACAATTGCTCACTAAAAAAACGATTAATTATGATGAACAAAATTAGATTTAAGAAAAATTTGATTGCCAGAGTGGTAATAGTCTGTATTTTTTCCGGTGTGGGAGGATTTTTGATTCATACACCGGCAGTAGCATCTGTTTTGATGGAATCCACTCCCGAAATAAAATCCGGGGAGGCAATTATAGTTAAGACAGATGCCATCGATAATAATGATACAGAAGAGAAAATTGCCAAGCAAAATACAATTATTCTTATCAACGGCAAAGAGGCAACCGAAGAGGAAATGGCAAATTTGGATACTGATAAAATTCAGAGTATAACGGTTAAAAAAAATGAAGATCCTGCAAAGATTATTATTAAGACAAAAGATGGAGAATATGTAGGCTCTATCACCCTGAATCAGGTAAAGACAGATTCTGATGTCTTGCCAGAAAATTCGCAACCTGTTGTTACTCCAAGTACGAATTCTATTCAAGTCATAGGTTATTTTACACAAAAAAAATATGAAACAAAGGAAACGGTTGTAAAGGACAAAACAACAATGGTACCGGCTTCTTATGATGGAGGAGATTCAAAGCTCATAAAAGATGTGGCTAATATTGTAAGATATCCTGCAGATGCGTATGCAAAGGAAATAGAGGGAACCGTGATTGTAATTTTTGAAATCAATGCAAATGGATCTACCGGCAATTTCAAAGTTTTGAAATCAGTGGATCCTTCATTGGAAGAGGAAGCTCTCCGGGCAGTCAAGGCTTTACCGGGTAAATGGATTCCTGCCAACGTGGATGGAAAACCGGTGGCTTCGGTTTATGAACTGCCGATCAACTTCAAATTGGAGTGAAGAAGAAAAAAGAAACAATGAATTGCAGAGTTATCTTAGAGTCAGCCTTGTAAGAGGGTCTGACTCTTATTTTTGTGAGTGTGGATAATCATTTGAAAAAAATAAGCTAATTTTGAAATTTAATTAGATACAAGAAAAATCATAAAGTGAAGATTAATCAAATAATAGAGGAATCAACGAATCCAATCCTTTCGTTTGAGATTCTTCCTCCCCTGAAGGGCAACAGCGTATTCAAGGTATATAATATAATAGACAAACTCCTGAAATTCAATCCTAAGTTTGTCAATATAACATCACATCACAGTGAATATGTGTATAAGCCGTTACCCGATGGCACTCACAAGAGGATTAGCGTTGTGAAAAGACCAGGCACCGTGGCAATCGCTGCTGCTATAAAATATCGTTATGGACTTCTGCCGGTTCCTCATATCATCTGCTCAGGCTTTACACGGGAAGAGACAGAGTATGCCCTTCTTGAACTTAACTTCCTTGGGATAGACAATGTGTTTATAATCAGAGGTGATGAAAAAGGAAGTATAAAGAGCAACGACACATTTGCAACCTACAATCAACATGCTTCCGATCTTCAAAATCAAGTCAATGACTTCAATAAAGGCATAGGAATAGATGACACGATCATAGAAGGAATCCAAACTCCTTTCTCATACGGCATGGCATGTTATCCCGAAAAACATGATGAGGCTCCCAATATGGATTCTGATCTTTTCTATCTCAAAAAGAAAGTGGAAAATGGTGCCGATTATTTGATTTCTCAGATGTTTTTCGACAATAAAAAATTTCTCACCTTTATGGAAAAGTGCCGCAAGGAGGGAATAAAGGTTCCTATTTTGCCCGGGATAAAACCTATAACCAAAAAATCACATATCAACATATTGCCAAAAACTTTCCATATTGATATCCCGGAAGAGCTCGCTTCTATGATAAGAGAGTGCAAGGATGATAAAGAGGCCAAAGAAATTGGAATCTCATGGAGTGTGAAACAATGTAAAGAATTACTTGAAAAGGGATGTCCCGGTATCCATTTCTATACCATGAGTGCATCAGACAGTATCGTTAAAATAGCCGATCAGGTCTTTTAAAAATGAAAAATCTCAGGAGAGAGTTAAAAGAACGGATATTATTACTGGATGGTGGGTTAGGCACCATGATTCAGAAAAACGGATTTCAGGAAAATGATTTCCGTGGTCGGGAATTTTTAAAACATCCCCTACCTCTTTTCGGGTGTAATGATATTTTGAATCTAACCAAACCGCAAGCCATTCAAAAAATTCATGAGGATTATCTAAGAAGCGGTGCCGATATTATAACGACCAACACATTTAACGCCAACTCAATATCTCTTAAAGACTATGGACTTGATTCCAATCCCGAATTAGTGAAACGAATAAATAGGGAAGGAGTCATGTTGGCACGGAATGCAATTTCAAGTTTTGAAATTGATAAAAAACCGTCTAAACATTTTGTTGCAGGTTCCATAGGACCAACCAACAGATCCGTGTCAATGAGCCCGGATATAACCGATCCGGAAAAAAGAAATATTACCTATGATATTCTATACAATGCCTACAGGGATCAAATAGAGGGACTTATAGAAGGAGGAACCGATCTTTTGTTGTTTGAGACATTCTATGACACTTTAAATCTTAAAGCAGGTCTTGACGCAGCTAATCAGATAATGGCTGAAAAAGGTGTTAAACTTCCGATAATGGTGTCAGCAACAGTATCCAATAATGCCGGTTATCTACTTACCGGACAAAGTCTTCCTGCCTTTATTACTTCAATTTCCGGTTACGATAACGATAACATTATTTCTATTGGTTTGAACTGTGGCTTCGGACCTGAGGAAATGTCGGGTTTCATAGAAGAGATCAGTAACTTCAGCCCACATTACATATCGTGTCATCCTAATGCAGGCTTACCCGATGAAAACGGGTCATATAACTTTACGCCAAATCAATTTGTCTCCGGAATAAAAAAAATCCTGGACACCGGAAAAATTAATATTTTGGGAGGTTGTTGTGGTACCACGCCTCAGCATATAGCCATATTAAAAGAACTCCTGTCTTCTTATAAACCCTACAGCCCATTGTCGACAAGGAATGGCCTGTCGCTCTCGGGTAATGAAATATTCACCATAAAGCCGGGAACTTTCACATTGGTGGGGGAAAGGTGTAATGTTGCCGGATCAAAAAAATTTCTACGCCTGATAAAAGAAAATAATCTTGAAGAAGCTATTGAAATTGCAGGCATGCAAGTTAAACAGGGGGCCGGAATTCTTGACATCAATATGGATGATCCCCTCTTGGACGGAAAAAATGAAATTGTAAGGTTCATAAGGTATATTGAATCGGAACCTTTGATAGCCAAATCACCTCTGATGATTGATTCATCGAATTGGGATATAATAGAAACAGCATTAAAGAATATACCCGGAAAGGGTATTGTTAATTCCTTATCATTAAAAGAGGGTGAGGAAGTATTCCTGAAACGAGCAAAAAGAGTGAAAGAATTAGGTTTCGCACTCATTGTCATGACATTTGATGAAAAGGGTCCCGGAGATACCTATGAGAGAAAGATAGAAATTTGTCAACGGGCATATACCCTCCTACGGGAAAAGTGTGGGTTTAAACCTGAAGATATTATCTTTGATGTGGGAGTTATGGCAATCGCAACAGGAATGCCCGAACATGCAATGTATGCATCCAATTTTATCAGGGCTGTCGAATGGATAAAACTTAATTTGCCGGGAGCCTTGACAAGTGGAGGAATCAGTAATCTTTCCTTTTCATTCAGAGGTAAAAACCGCATCCGAGAAATTCTGCATTCCATTTTCTTGCATCATGCAATAAAAGCCGGTCTGGATATGGCTATAGTTAATCCGGCTGCGTTGCCTGAATATTCAGAGATAGAAAGAAATCTTAGAGAGTTGATTGAAGATGTACTCCTAACAGGAAATCAGGAAAGCGAGACTGCACTCCTGAATCTTGTGCTTGAACCGGAGAAAAAAAATGCTACAAATTCAGATTTTCCAACCCCTCCATCTGACATATCAGTTGAACAGAGGCTTCAAAATGCAATGATTTCGGGAGAATTGAAGAATTTGACGTATGATTTGGATGAAGCATTAGCCAAGTATAATGGTAACGTGATCGATATTGTTGAAGGACCTTTAATGGAAGGTATGAAAACTGTGGGGGATCTCTTCAGTGAAGGCAAGATGTTTCTGCCACAGGTAATCAAAACTGCCCGTGTAATGAATTCAGCCGTTGAATACCTAAAACCTCACTTACAGAACATAAATTCGGATTCTCAAAGCAAATCGGGTAAGATTGTTATTGCCACGGTCAAAGGAGATGTGCACGATATAGGTAAAAATATCGTTGCAACTGTATTGAATTGCAATAATTATGAGATTATTGATCTTGGGGTAATGGTTCCACCTGAAAAGATTGTGGAGGCAATAAAAATAGAGAAGCCTGATATTCTTTGTCTCTCAGGATTAATCACCCCTTCACTTTCCGAGATGAGGATTGTGATAGATACTTTAGAAAAAGAGAAAATCGACATACCTGTAATTGTGGGAGGTGCCGCAACGTCAAAACTTCACACAGCTTTGAAGATAGCGCCTTACTATTCAGGAATCGTGATTCATGCGGAGGATGCATCAAAAAATCCGGTAATGGCATCTGAACTGCTCAATGAAAATAAACGTGAAAATTATATTCATGGCATAAAAGAAGAATACAGGAAACTCCGAAATAAAAATGATGCAAATGCCCGCTTGATACCGTATAATCAGTTACTTCAAGAGGCAAAAATATGTGAAGGATTGTTTCATAAACCGACAAAGCCTGCAGTTGAAATAGGGAAACCTATCTTTTTTGATTTAAAAAATCCGGAAATTATATGCCTGATTAACTGGAAAATGTTTTTTCATGCCTGGAAACTTACCGGGTCTTATTTGAAGGATTTTCCTTTTTCAACTGATGAAGTAGAGTGTGAAAAATGGTTGACTTCCCTAAAAGATGATGATCTAAAAAGAGGAGAGGAGGCTTTGGAATTATATAAGGTTGCCAAGGCAGAAATCGAAGAGATCTTAACAAGTCCCGGTTTTGACGGTAAAGCCGTTCTGGTATTCAAAGTGGCTTATTCGGATGAAAAAAATATCTACACCGGTTCAGTGACCTTACCTATGCTCAGGCAACAAACTCGTGACAGTCAGTTATTATCCTGTTGCGATTTTATTAATAAAAAGGATACAGAAATAGATTATATAGGCTTTTTTGCACTGACAGCAGGGGAGATTTGGAATAAAAAGGCAGAACAATATGAAGCTAAAGGTGACAAATATCGTGCAATGATTATACGTACTTTAGCTGACAGATATGCTGAAGCATCATCAGAATGGCTCCATGCCAAGGTAAAAAAAGAATTGTGGGGATATGGGACGGGAGGTATAAGACCTGCATGGGGTTATCCAATGTTACCTGACCAGGAACTGATTCATACAACCGTGAATATATTGCCCTATGAAAAAATAGGAATCAGGTTGACTGAAAACGGTGCGATGTATCCTCAGGCTTCTGTTAGCGGATTATATATATCCAATAAAGATTCCCGCTATTTCATTGTGGGAGAAATAGGAGAGGATCAAATAACAGATTACGCACACAGGAGACGAATAGAAGTTTCAAAAATGAAGCGATTGTTACGTCAATTTTGACTTTCAATACTCTTTTTTAGAAGAGAGATAGCTCTGTTATGAAATTTGCCAACATTACCATCGGAAACCTCAAATTCTTTGATCAATGAGTTGGCAAATGGAAGAAACCTTAGAATTTTGAAATTTAAAATTTCCGCTTCCTCAAATGTTGATAAATCTTTTATCAATTTTTCCACTTCATCCTTGTTCAATGCATTTACGGGCATAATATAAAGGGCCAAAATACGGTTTTCACGGCATTCCTTACGATGCCATAATGCATTTGCCAATTCCAAATTTTTACTATACTTTGACGCTATTTCTGCAATCTGAGGTAAGATTAATCCGAAAATTAATTGATACTCAGGGTAACTTTTTCGTAGAGTATCAGCAATCACACCGTTACGATAACGATAAAATTCCTTTTTTATATTTATCAGGTCTGCTTCGATATCTTTCATATTAAATTATGATGATCATTTAATTATGATGGTAGGGATCACCACGTAAAATTGATAAACCTCTATAGATCTGCTCCGTAGCAAAAAGTTTAGCCATTTCATGGGTAAATGTCATCTTTGATAATGACAACATTGCGTCTTTCCTTTTGTAAATTTCATCTGAAAAACCGTAGGGACCTCCTATCAGGAACAACAATCTTTTTTTTCCTGACACCATCATTTTCTCTAACCATCCGGAAAATTGTTCGGAAGTGAATTCCACTCCCTTTTCGTCAAGTAAAACAACAAAATCCGAACCTGAGATTTCATTAAGGAATAGTTTTCCCTCCTCTTTTACTCTGAGTGGCACGGGAATTTTTGATTTAGTTACATCAGGCAAAATTTTTGAATAGAATTTTATATATTTGACAATTCTTTTTTCATATTCATCAATTCCCTGACTTATCCAGCCCGCTGTTACTTTTCCGATTGAAACAATGTAAATATCCATGATTATTATTAATAAGATATTGCCTGTTGGAAAAAGGTTTTATGCGATAAATCTTTTCGGGATAATTTTTGCTAAAGGGGACTGCAGTGAAATCATTTTGAATCACGAAAAAATCCACACGTGCCAACAACTTGAAACTCTTTTCATACCGTTCTATCTGTTTTACATCATTGAATGGATAATTAAATTAATTCTCTACAGAAATTCTTACAAAGCCTATAAAAATATTTCGTTTGAAAGGGAGGCATATTTGAATCAGGATGACCCTGAATATTTAAAAAGAAGAAAGGCATTTGCCTTTACCCGTTATATCTTTAGCTCAAAATAATCATTATCCTTCCAAACGGGAAATTTCTCCCTGTAATCCAATAGCTTTTCGTAGTTAAGTGAAGCATAAAGCAGCGGACTGTCGTTAATTGCTAAAGCTAGATCATTACCTTTATAATCGAACAGGTGCGAACTACCATTGTATTCGCTTCCTCTTGTATCAATCCCTTTGCAATCAACACCACACACATAGGCTGAATTTTCCATCGCTCTGGCTTTAAGCAGAGTCTCCCATACATTTATTCTTGACACAGGCCAGTTTGCAACGGCAACCATAATGTCATAATCATTATTCACATTCCTGCACCATACCGGGAACCTTAAATCATAACATACTATAAGACATATATTCCAGCCAAGATAGTTCACCGTTAATCTTGAATTACCCGGTTTGAAAATCTTATTTTCCCCGCCATAAGCAAACAGATGACGTTTGTTGGCAAATTTCACATCACCATCCGGATAGATAAAGAATATCCTATTGTAAAAACACCCAGAATCGTATGCCAAGAAACTACCGGTGATTGCATAACCATATCCTTCACTTAATTTTCGAAGAGCTTTAATTGTCTGGCCATCGTCAGGTTCAGCCAATTCTTTTATCAAAGAAATATTATCCGGTGACGGAAAACCGGTAGAAAATGTCTCAGGCAAGACAACCAGTTTTGTGTCAGACTCAACATTTTTTAAGAGGTCTTCTACTTTCAAGAGATTCCTTGATTTTTCACCCCATCTTATTTCCATGGGGACAAGACAAACTTTAAGGTTCATAAATCATGGGATATATTTGTCCGGATACAATGCTTTTTCTTTAAATTGTGAAAAATATTGCCTGATTTTAATTAAATCTTCAGAAATATTTCCTGTAGGGATAAATTCCCTTTCAATTTTCACAACCTTCTCTCTATAATCGATCACTCCCAATTCTATCGGGACATATGACCCATAGGCAATAGTTAAAAAGCCCGTACGCCATTTTTCAACTCCTTTCCTTGTCCCTTCCGGGGTGATTGCTATGACCAGTTGGTCAGAATTCTTAAAATCACTGATAATCTGAGATGTCAATGACTGCGATGGTTCTTTTTTTACAGGAATGCCTCCCAAACTCTTCAGAATATATTTAAGAGGGAAGAAAAACCAGAAACTTTTCATCAGAAATCCGGCTTTCCTTCCCACTGATCTATATGCGATAAGTCCAATAATAAAATCCCAATTTGAAGTATGAGGCGCCACACAAATTATTGCCTTCTTACGTTCGGGCACAGTTATATGTACGTCCCAGCGGGCTATTCTAAGCAAAAGACGCCAGAACCTCATTCAGAGATTATTTTACTGCCTCTTTATTCTCGTCTTTTACTTCCTGAGGAACTGCACTGTTAAACAGTTTTAAAGCCTCATCAAGATCATTATAAAAATCTTCATTCACCTTTTTGAAAAGGTTCTTAAAGAATGCCTGTTTTGCTTTGCTATATTCTTTCAGGTTAGCAAAAGCTTTGACACCTTTGTCAAAAGTCACATCTGCATTACTTTTAGCAGCAGCCACAGCACATAGCACTTTTTCAACTGCATCGGCAACTTTTGCTTTGTCGATATTTTCTACTGTTTCGTAAACGTCAACCATAGATGCACATGCGGAATCACCAACGCTTTCCACATATTTCTTGAATATTCTTTTATTTGCCATAATAATTTTTTAGATTTAATATTTCTAATCTTTTATCTATATAACCATTGAAAGGGGAAATGTATCATTAAAATAAAAAAAAAATAGAAGTTAATCTTCAAGTTTGTTCCTACCAACGACACATATATTTAGACCCGATACATTGACATGCTGCAAGCTCCGGTCTTTCGGCAAAGTTAAAGAAAAAAATTAAATATTTTTGATTTTTCGTTCAGCGTCAAGCCTCAGCATTATAAACAAGAGAATGGTAAAACCCCATAACGACGATCCTCCATAACTGAAAAAGGGGAGTGGTATGCCAATAACCGGACATAAGCCTATTACCATTCCAACATTAATACAAATATGAAAAATCAATAAAGACACTACACAATAGGAATAAACGCGTGAAAAAGCATCTTTCTGCCGTTCCGCGATATGAATCAATCTTAAGATCAACACTAAAAATGCTGTCAGCACCAATGCAGAACCTAAGAAACCTTGCTCTTCGCCGATGGTGCAGAAAATAAAATCTGTATGTTGTTCAGGCACATACTTCAGTTTAGTCTGAGTGCCATTAAGGAAACCTTTCCCTGTCAATCCTCCCGACCCGATGGCTATCTTGGATTGGTTTACATTGTATCCAACTCCCCGCAAATCCTCTTCGATACCCAGCAATACCATTATCCTGGTTTGCTGATGTGGTTGCAAAACCTTATCAAAAACATAATTGACAGAAAAAAGGAATCCCACTGAAAGCAACACAAAGCCAATTGAAATCAAGAATTTCTTAAGTCTATATTTCAACATTGCAATTGCGGTGTAAACAATAGCTGCACCCAAAATTATCATGAAGAATAAAAGACCATTTATTTCAATATCAAGCACCGTCAACAACAATGCAATCAAACCTGATGACAGGAATCCCAGTGTCACGTTGCGTGCTATGATAAAATCCTTACAATAAAATATTAACAGCAGGCAATAGATAACGCTTATGATCGATAAAACACAGAATTCACCCAAACTCAATCCCCATAGAAAGGGATTCATAAACTTAACCGCAATTACAAAATATAAAACCGACAGAAATATTGCACTTAAAACAAATCCGCTCATACCTTCCCGGTATAATACAAAAATCAACGCAAGATAAACCAAGGCACTTCCTGTTTCTTTTTGACAAAGAATAATACAGATCGGTAACAATATTATTATAAGAGCCCTAAAATAATTGCTGGGTTTTGCATTGAGAGAAAAATTATAGGAATCAAAAAGTTTTGCAAGTGCCAAAGCGGTAGCAAATTTTCCGAATTCTGCCGGTTGAAGGCTAACAGGACCAAACACGAGCCATGAATGTGAGCCATGTATGTTTGGAGATAAAAAAACCGTAGCTATCAATACAAGTATCACCACGCCATATATTGGATAGGCATAAGCTTCATAAAGTCTATAGTCGAGCAAAAGAATAATAAACGCAATTACAAATGAAAATCCGATCCATCTGATTTGCTTACCTGAAAATTCACTGAAATCAAAGATACTGGCCTTGTCAAAATCATAGGTCGCCGCATAAATACTCACGGCACCTGCAATCACCAGTATGACATAAAGTATCACGGTGAACCAGTCAACGTTACTAAACACGGAGCTTTTGCGGTCAGTGACTCTTGACTCCACTATTTATTATAGTATTAGAATTCAACATCCTTGATTCCAGTCCCTTTCTGTCGGCAGCTATTTCTCCTTTCAAATATTTTTCCATTATCAAACTGCCTATAGGCACACCGTAAGTTGCACCAAAACCGGCATTCTCGACATAGACCGCCACAGCTATCTTCGGATCATGGTAGGGCGCAAAGCCCATGAAAACAGAATGGTCTTTCCCATGAGGATTCTGAGCGGTGCCTGTCTTTCCACAAACTTCTATATCAGGAAGAGCGGCAAGCCGACATGTACCGCCTGTAACAGCCATTCTCATTCCTTCTGCCACTATATCGTAATATTTCTTATCGATCGATGGAGTCCTTTTAGTCTTGAATTCTTCTCCTATAACCGTGTCAGTTATTTCTTTTACAACATGGGGAGTATAGAAATAACCTCGGTTTGCTATAGTGGCACACAAGTTAGCTATCTGTAAAGGTGTTGCCAAGACCTCACCCTGACCAATAGAGACTGAAATTATTGAGTTGGCACTCCATCTCGGACCCCTGAAAGACTTTGAATAATAGTCTGAATTAGGGATAAATCCCCTGTTTTCATGGGGTAGATCCACCCCAAGCTTATAGCCGTAACCCATCTCGACAAGATAATTTTTCCATTTCTCCAATTGGTCATAAGATTTTGTCCCTCTTTTGTCAATCATATTTTTAAATCCCCAACAAAAATATGCGTTACAAGAAGTCTGAAGAGCTGGCTTAAGCGGAAGGGGAGAACCATGTCCATGGCATCCGACCCTAAGTCCGTTGACATAGCCGTGATAGCAGGGAAAGACTGTGTTTTCAGTGATTATATTTTCTTGAAGAAAAATCAAGCCTTGAGATGGTTTGAAAGTTGAACCCGGAGGATATCTGCCTTGAATTGACCTGTCGTAAAGAGGCTTTAGCGGATCTGCAACCAAGGCGGCATAATTATTCCCTCTCTCTTTGCCAACCAATAATGAAGGATCATAATTAGGTGCTGTAACTAATGCCAAAATCTCTCCGGTTGAAGGTTCGATTGCCACTATTGCACCTAATTTATTTTGCATCAATTCCTCCCCATACTTCTGAAGCTCCATGTCTATTGAGAGTGTCAGATTACTCCCGGATTCTGGTGCTATATCATGAATCCCTTCTTCATATTTCCCTTTAATTCTCCCTAAAGCATCCCTCATTAGGATCTCCATCCCTTTTTTACCTCTCAATACTTCTTCATAACTTTTTTCAACCCCCAGATCACCGGTGTAATCTCCGGAGCGATAATAAGAATCTCTTTTAACATCGTCCGCCGAAACTTCCCTTATATTCCCGAGTATATTTGCACCATTTTCATAATTATACTGGCGTATTGTCCTGGTCTGGATATAGAAACCGGGAAACATGTAGAGTTTTTCCTGAAGACGTCCGTAATCCTCAAAAGAAAGATGGGAGATGAGCTTTTGAGGGGTATAGGATGAATAACCGGGATTTTTCCGGGGATTTTTCATATCCGCCCATTTTTCCTCCAACTGTTCCTTGGTTAAATTTAACAAAGAACAAAAAGCAACTGTGTCGAAATCCCTCACATCTTTGGGAATGAGCATTATATCATAGGCAGGTTGATTAAAAACAAGAAGCCTTCCCTCCCTGTCATATATCAAGCCTCTGGCGGGATATACTGTCTTTTTGAAGAATGCATTACTTTCGGCATTCAGCTTATAGGTGTCATCGCTCACCTGCAGATTAAAAAGCCGTATAAGGTATATGATGACAACAAGACATAAGATACCTCCGATTACATATTTTCTTTTTGCAAGCCTATAATTCTTTCTCATGTTTTAACCGGGATCAGGCAATCAATGGCAAGCAATATAACAAAGGTGAATGCGGTGCTTGCAGAAGTTAAGATCACAATATCTTTAACGTTGGCAAAACTAAAATATTCTATTGTGAATTCAAGGAAGCAATAAATACCAATGAAAGTTAAAAGATATTTGCAATAATCTATAAGTCCCAGGGTTGCCACACAAGGCACAAGAAATTGAGTCCTATCATCTTTTCCCACATAAATATAATATATTGGAGATTTTAGAGCCGCTATCAAGACACATGCAAGGGCGTTGACTCCGGGAGTGTCGGAAAAAATATCTACCGTCAGTCCTAACAAAAAAGCGAATGTGTAAAGTAATGGCAAGCTTAAGTTAACAGGCACCCGGATTATGAAATAGATAAATACAACCGGAATAGCCACATAAAATAGGGTGATATAATTGAATATCAACACTTGAGCCAAAACACAGCATAAAAACAAGACTATGTATCCGCCAATCTTTGCAGTCATCCGTTATCTTTTGTTATCTTCCGTTATATCAAATTTACTCAGCGAGTCGACACTTTCCTTAAAATTATCTTTGATAACCCTGACAGTGCTTAATGACTTGAAGTCGGGGTTCAATCTCACCTTGAGAATAAAAAAATTATCGTCTGAACCTTTTATTCTATTCATCACAACACCTACGGGTATGTCTGCCGGGAAAGAAAGAGAGTAACCGCTGGTCACAACTGTGTCGCCGGCATGGAATTTTGCATGCCGTGGCACTTCTTCCATATAGGCTATTGCAGGGTCACCCCCTTTCCATGAAAGAGACCCTATAAAATCAGAATTTTTTAATTTAACTGAAAACCTTTGTGTTTCATTCAATAATGAGATAGCTCTTGAGGTGTTTGGTCCGGCTACATTTATAATACCAACCACACCATTTTGATCCACCACGCCTTGACCCGGACGGATTCCGTCTTCATAACCACGATTAATTGAAAAATAATTTTTGGGATGCCTGATGCTGTTGTTTATAACAGTTGCAGCCACATAATCATAACGTGCCTGCATATCTTTGTCAAACAGGAGTGAATCGGAATGCAAAGTCTGATATTCTGCAAGCTGATGGCGAAGGTTCAAGACTTCATTTTCTAATCGTGCATTATTGGCTTGCAAACTCTGATTTATTTCCTTGAGATGAAAGTAGGAAGAAATCTCAGATGTTGTACCGTAGATCGATGCAGATATTTTATTGGCTGAACTAAAATAGATAGAAGAATGATAGTAATTATAAGTAAAAAGTATGACACAGCTCAAAATCACATAAAAAAAGAAGATGAACCATGTCCCATACTTTATAAAAAAATTTAACAGATTCTTCACGCTTCTCCTGTAAGAACTTGAGAAACAACAAATACAACAAATAAATCAGGTGTTATCACCTGATGAGGAAAGAAAATCTGTTGATATTTTTCAGAGCCACACCGGTTCCTTTAGCAACGGCATGCAAAGGATCATCAGCCACTATGAATTCAATTTTAATCTTATCGGTCAGTCTTTTTGCAAGCCCTTTCAAGAGCGCACCTCCACCCGCAAGATAAATACCGTTTTTCACTATGTCGGCATATAATTCAGGGGGTGTTTCTTCCAGGGCCGCCAAGATGGCAGCCTCCATTCGTGAAATAGTTTTGTCGATTGAATGTGAAATCTCTTCGTAAGTAACTGGCACCGTCATAGGCAACGAAGTCATTTTATTCGGACCAGTTACTACAAACGGTTCGGGACCATCTTCAAGGAAAGGCAAAGCTGAGCCGACATTTATTTTTATCTGTTCTGCCATTGTTGTGCCAACCTTTAAATTATGGACTCTTGCCATGTGTTCCTGAATATCGGCTGTGAGATCATTTCCGGCAATTCTTATACTTTTATTGCTGACAATACCTCCAAGCGAAATCACTGCAATCTCGGTTGATCCTCCACCTATATCCACTATCATATTTCCCTCAGGTGCCTCAACATCCAATCCTATGCCAAGGGCGGCAGCCATAGGCTCATAGATCATATACACATCTCGGCCACCGGCATGTTCCGACGAATCTCGCACCGCTCTGATTTCGACTTCAGTGGAACCTGATGGGATACACACAACCATTCTTAAGGAGGGAGAAAACCACCTGCGTTTAGAGCTAACCATCTTTATCAAACCTCGGATCATCTGCTCGGCTGCATTAAAATCTGCTATAACACCGTCTCTCAATGGGCGTATAGTCCGAATCCCCGGAGGTTCTTTCCCTTCCATCTGGTGAGCCTGTGTGCCAACTGCAAGCAGCTTGTCGGTTTTATTTTCAATGGCCACAACAGATGGCTCATCAACTACTATTTTATCGTTATGTATTATAATGGAATTGGCTGTGCCTAAATCCATTGCTATTTCTTGTGTAAAGGAAAAAAGACCCATTTTTCCGTTTTTATTAGAGGGTTAAAAACAAGAGTGTTTATTCTCTTGAATATATTCCACAAAATTAAAAAAAAACAATCAATTTATTTTATAAATTTTGAAAAAGAGATGAATAAAAATTTAAGATGAAAAAGAATCTTTTGAAATCATCTGTCATACTTATATACCAACCTTTCCCCGATAAAACAAATTAAGGGGTGTGCCAATTATATTGACACACCCCCCTGTTTTTTAGTTTGCTGTTTTAAATTATTTTGAAAAATAAGTTGTCAAAGCATAATCAAGACTGTCGAGAACATTTTGAAGGTCAGGATCGCCATTGCTCATAGGAGCTGCCTGATTGGCAATTCTGAGGGCCTCTTCAAAATAATTTTCCTTTATGTTTTGACGTGCTGCATTGGCTTCTGCTGATGAGCCTTCTATATCATTCAATTTAGTTGTGCCTACACGGAATAGCTTTTTACTAGCATTTTTCAATGTGTCATAATCAACATCAGGTAAAGATGCAGCCTTGCGATAATCGGCTTCCGAAAGATCGTCTTTTTCCATTCTGTCATAAACAAAGCCTCTTAAACCATAGAGAGCCGGCATATCGGGATTCTCAGCAATTATTCCATTCAATAAATTAATGGATTCATCCATTTTATTTTCACTTACGAGCGAATTGATCATATTGTTAAGGAATATCGGCTGTTCAAGACCAAATTTCTCATTTCCGGCTGTTGCAACATCCATAATTTTTTCTTGAATTTCAGGAAGACGACTTTCATCTTGCTGGCCTATTGTCTGAAGACAAGCTATTTCATATATATAAGCCTCAGGCTGTTGATAGCCGGCAAGTCTTGCCTTTTTGAATCCAAGGGCACTCTCATCAAGTTTGTTGCCTTGATAAGCTGAAAGGCCTGCATTGAAGAATGCAGTCGCAACCTGTTCCGGTGAAATTGTTTCGCCACCATGACCTGCCAAAACGGTGTTTGGAAGCTCACCATAAATCATGAAAGCATCGTATGCCTGGGGATAATACATCTGGCTATTATAATATTCTCCTCCGATAGTGAAAAAGTCATTCGCATGCCCCCAAAGTTTATTGTAGATATCTTTTGAGAACCTCGGTTTCACCTGGCCTTTTTCATTGGGAAGGCTGTCTAACGGAAGAGCTTTAAGAAAATAATTATATCCATCCATCAATTCCTTACCCATAACATCCGGTTGAGCTGACGGATCTCCGGGATTGATCATCTGGGTCTTGAAAGCATTGTCGTAGGCGTCAAACTCAATTTTGCCTGCTATGTAATAAGTGCGGGCATCATTTTGCGTTTCCGGGTTTGACATTGCCTGTTTGATCAGATTTCGTGCCTCGTTAAGTTGAGCAGGTTTGCCTGATAATTTAGCTGCCTGTTCAACCAAGGCTTTTTGGCCGAACATCGGGAGAACCATGCCGGCACAAAACAAAATTGTAAGAAACTTTTTCATGAGCCTAATATTTATTTGTTTTTAATTTTCTTCAACCCCTCCTTCATTTGCTTCCTCCTCAATCTCTTCCTGAGAATCTGAAGCCACTTTACAAACTGAAGCTATAGTGTCGCCTCTTTTTGATAGGTCTATGAGTTTTACACCTTGTGTGTTCCTTCCCATCACCCTAATGTCTGCGACAGATAGACGCAAAGTTATTCCGCTTTGGTTAATGATCATAAGATCGTTGGTGTCATTCACATTTTTGATGGCAACAAGTTCCCCTGTTTTATCGGTAATGTTCATTGTCTTGACACCTTTGCCACCTCTGTTGGTAACCCTATAATCCTCAAGGGCGGAACGTTTGCCATAACCGTTTGCAGAAACCACCATCACCGTTTCGTCCGGATCGCCCGTCATAGTAATCATTCCTATAACCTCATCACCCTCTTCACCTAACGTCATTCCTTTGACACCGGTAGACATCCTTCCCATCTCACGAACTTTACTTTCATGGAATCTGATGGCGCGGCCCTCTTTGTCGGCCATTATTATTTCTGAATTGCCATCAGTCAGTCTTACCTGGATCAACTGGTCATCTTCCCGGATTATTATAGCGTTCACACCATTGGCTCTTGGCCTTGAATAGGCTTCCAGCGATGTCTTTTTAATAATACCGTTTTTGGTGCAGAAGATAAGGTTATGAGAATTAATATAATCCTTGTCGTCTAAATGTTTAATCCTTATAAATGCATTTACAGAATCTTCAGCATCTATATTCAGGAGATTTTGTATTGCCCTTCCCTTGGAGTTCTTGGCACATTCCGGTATTTCATAAACTTTAAGCCAATAGCATCTTCCTTTTTTGGTGAAGAAGAGCATATAGTTATGATTTGATGCCGGATAAATGTACTCAATGAAATCCGTGTCACGCGTATCACTTCCCTTGGCACCAACTCCACCACGGTGCTGCGATCTGAATTCGCTTAATGGAGTACGTTTGATGTATCCCAGATGCGATATTGTTATAATCATCTCATCGTCAGGGAAGAAATCCTCAGCGTTAAGATCTCCGGCAAACATATTGATCTTGGTTCTCCTCTCATCGCCATATTTGTCTCGGATCTCCACCAGCTCATCTTTCATGACTTGACGGCAAACCTGATCATTATTAAGTATCTCGTTCAAATGTGCGATAAGCTGCATCAGTTCCTCGAATTCTTTGCGGAGTTTTTCCATTTCAAGTCCCGTGAGCTGCCTTAGCCTCATTTCAACAATCGCCCTTGTCTGGATATCATCCAAATCAAATGACTCAGCCAATCTTCGTCTTGCCTCCTCAGTTGTTTGAGAAGACCGAATTATAGCAATTACCTCATCAATATTGTCGCAGGCAATCATCAAGCCTCGCAGGATGTGAGCTCTCTCCTCGGCTTTTTTAAGTTCAAACCTGGTTCGTCTAATGACTATCTCATGCCTATGATCTACAAAAGCACTAAGTATTTCCTTTAAATTTAAAGTCTTAGGCCTTCCATTGACCAATGCAACATTATTTACACTGAAAGTTGTCTGAAGTTGTGAAAGTTTGTAAAGCTTGTTCAATACAACATTGGCATTGGCATCACGCTTGATTTCAATGGCAATATGCATTTGACCCCTGGCACTCGTGTCTTTTATCTCTGCGATTCCTTCAACCTTTTTCTCTATTGCAAGGTCTGCAATACTTTTCACAAGATCGTTTTTTATAACTCCGTATGGAATCTCGGAAATCACTATCTGATCATGCGTGCCGGTGTTTTCTATTTCTGCTTTTGCCCTCAAAGTTATGCGACCCTTTCCGGTTTCAAAGGCATCTCTCACACCCTGAAGGCCAAAAATTTCACCTCCGGTTGGAAAATCGGGGGCTTTAATATATTCCATCAGGCCATCGATGGTTATCTCCGGATCATCGATCAACGCAATACTTGCATTTAAAGCTTCCGTCAAATTATGTGGAGGCATGTTTGTTGCCATTCCCACTGCGATGCCGGAAGCTCCGTTAACCAAAAGATTAGGAATCCTAGTTGGAAGCACAGAAGGTTCTTCAAGTGTATTATCGAAATTGGGGACAAAATCAACCGTGTCTCTGTCAATATCTCTGAGCATTTCCTCGCCCATACGGTCGAGCTTCACCTCCGTGTAACGCATGGCAGCCGGCGAGTCTCCATCTATGGATCCGAAATTGCCTTGACCGAACACAAGAGGGTAGCGGAGCGACCAATCCTGGGCCATTCTCACCATTGTCATATAAATCGAACTGTCGCCATGCGGGTGGTATTTACCCATAACTTCTCCCACTATACGGGCAGATTTCTTTGTATCACCCGAAAAGAAGTTGCCAAGTTCGTTCATGCCATATAAAACCCTACGATGCACCGGGTTGAAACCGTCTCTCACATCCGGCAGAGCACGTGAAACTATTACGGACATCGAATAATCGATATACGCACTTTTCATTTCCGACTCTATGTTAATCGGAATAATTTTATCTTCGCCTTCTTGCATTTATCTAATTTTTTCAATCGAAAAGAGGCTTGTTTAATCGTTGATTCATCCTCTTTCAACATTAAAGCAAAGTTACTAATTTTTATCATAACAGACAAAAAGAATACCAATTCAAAAAATAAGAAACGGATGTTTTGATTTATTGGCACATTATTTGCTTTTTATTTCTCAGTATTTGATGTTTTTGTGAATAAATACAGATTAATATAAATGAAAAATGATTATTCAAGGCAGTTTCGTCCTATACTCGAAGCAGCCTATAATGAAGCCAAAAAATTTAATTCCGGTGTCATTCAAAGCGAACACTTTGTTTTAGGGGCACTCCGGAATCACGACGGTTATGCCTACAGGATTCTTAGCCAGCTCAATATTCCGATTGAAGAAATGGAACAACTTTTAGAGGATTATCTCAGCTCTAATGAAACCCCTTTAGAAAGCACCACTTTGTTCGAACAACATTTTAAAATAACTCTTTCCGCCATAAGGCATCTGCATCTCGCCGTGTCTGAGGCAAGGAAAATGAATGCTCATGTTGTGTCAGGTGAACACATCTTGCTTGCTCTGATTCATGATCAAAGAGCCATGGACAGCGAAGTGTTAAAAAACATAAAAGAGAAATATCTGAATTTTGATATAACCATTCAGAATCTTAATGATTTTTCATTGCCCAAGGCCGGTAAAAACTTTGAGGAGGAGGATGACGAGGATGATATGCCCCCCTTTGGTCAGCCTGACAATTTTAATCGTGGTAACAAACCGGGGTCAACTCGTGCGAAAGGTCAGAAAACCGACACACCTGCCTTGGATAAATTTGGATATGATATGACAAAAGCTGCCGCTGAAGGCAGGCTTGATCCAGTGGTGGGTAGAGAAAATGAAATAGAGAGGTTAGCCCAGATTCTTTCTCGAAGAAAAAAGAACAATCCCGTTTTAATAGGTGAACCGGGTGTGGGTAAATCTGCTATAGTAGAAGGACTGGCAATTAGAATTATGCAACATCTGGTGCCACGTGTCCTTCTCAATAAAAGAGTGATCGGTCTTGACATGGCAGGAATGGTGGCGGGCACAAAATATCGTGGTCAATTTGAAGAAAGGATAAAGGCGGTTTTAGATGAACTTCAGAAAAATCCCGATATAATCCTTTTCATTGATGAAATCCATACCATTGTCGGTGCTGGTGGAGCCGCCGGATCCATGGATGCCGCCAATATGCTTAAACCTGCATTGGCAAGAGGCGAAATCCAGTGTGTTGGTGCCACGACTCTTGATGAATACCGGCAGAATATTGAAAAAGACGGTGCCTTGGAACGTCGTTTCCAGAAAGTAATGGTGGAGCCTACTACACCAGATGAGACATTGGAGATCTTGAAAAAGGTTAAAGACAAATATGAGAGTCACCATAATGTAAATTATACTGATGAGGCTCTACGCGCATGTGTTGACCTTACCCAAAGGTATGTCAGCGACCGTAATTTCCCCGATAAAGCTCTTGATGCACTCGATGAAGCCGGATCCAGAGTTCATATAACAAAAATTGTGGTGCCGGAAGAAATAGAAAAACTTGAAAAAGAGATTGACAAAATAACTGAAGAAAAACTTCAGGCAGCAAAATCACAAAACTTTGAACTCGCTGCTTCGTTAAGAGACGAAGAGAATAAAAAGAAGCAGGAACTTGAAAAAGTTAAACAGGATTGGGAAAAGAAAATAGATGAGGAACGGCAGCCGGTTGATGAAGAAAATGTGGCACAAGTTGTTGCCATGATGACAGGCGTGCCCACCCAACGGATTGCACAGGCTGAAGGAAGCAGACTTTTGCAAATGGGTTCAGTGCTCGAAGGGTCAGTGATTGGTCAGGATGATGCAATAAAAAAAGTTGTCAAGGCAATTCAACGCAACCGTATAGGTCTTAAAAATCCTGACAAGCCAATTGGTGTGTTTATGTTTTTAGGGCCCACAGGAGTAGGGAAAACACATCTTGCAAAGAAGATTGCAGAATATCTTTTTGATTCCAAAGATGCTTTGATTCGACTTGACATGAGTGAATTTATGGAAAAATTCACCGTTTCAAGACTTGTTGGAGCACCTCCGGGATATGTTGGATATGAAGAAGGCGGACAGCTTACAGAAAAAGTAAGGAGGCATCCTTATTCAGTGGTGTTGCTTGATGAGATAGAGAAGGCGCATCCGGATGTGTTCAATCTTCTTCTTCAAGTGATGGATGAAGGAAGGCTAACCGATTCTTTAGGCAGGAAAATAGACTTTAAAAACACAATCCTGATCATGACGAGTAATGTGGGTTCTCGTCAGCTGAAAGAATTCGGGGGAGGTGTCGGATTTAACACCGAGGTTGTGTCCAAACAACAAGCCCAGAGTGTAATATCCAAAGCTTTGAACAGGGCATTTTCACCGGAATTTTTGAACAGGGTTGACGATATCATCATGTTCGATCAATTGGAGAAGGATGCAATCCTCAAGATCATTGACATAGAATTAAAAGATTATTATTCAAGAGTTGAGAAACTTGGTTTTAATCTTAATATAAGCGACGAAGCCAAACTTTTCATTGCAGAAAAGGGCTATGACAGAAACTTCGGGGCAAGGCCATTAAAAAGGTCGATCCAAAAATACCTTGAAGATGAGTTGGCTGAACTTATGTTGAGGTTAAATGCTGAAGGTAAGATAGCTGGAAATATCAATGTGTCTTACTCTGAAGGCGATGAGAAACCCAAAGTTGAATACGAGTCTCTGATTGACAAATAAATCTAAGTAAAAAGCATAGATCTATAATATCAGTTTTTGAGATGCCATGATAAGAAGTAAACCCTAAAAGTTAGACAAAAACTTTTAGGGTTTATTTCTTTTTGACACACCCTCTAATCGTCTTAGAGGCTATTACCTATACGCTTTAATATTATGAAAAAACTAAAATAACAGGGCTATCCTGTAAATCACAAACGCACAAACCCAGGCGATAGAAGTGTTGTAGAGAACAGAGAAAAGACCCCATTTCCAAGATCTTGTTTCCTTAACGATAGCTGTTATAGTTGCGACACAAGGAAAATAAAGCAAAACAAAAACCATGAATCCAAGTGCAGAGGCAGGAGTGAAAGGTGTTTTGCCGGTTAATTTGGAGGGAGTCTGCAGTCGTTTTGACAATAGATCCGCATCATCTTCACCTACATATAACACCCCTAATGTTGAGACAACAACTTCTTTGGCTGCACATCCTGCCAAAAGGGAACAACAAGCTTTCCACCCCAGATCAAGGGGTTGCATGACGGGATGAATAAATTTTCCTATATAACTCAAAATAGAATGGCTTTCCTGATACTCTGATAAAATAAAACCTTCCATTTCTTCTTCATTAACAAAACTGTTTCCCGGAGAATCGTTCATTTCAGACAAAACTTCTGTTTGATACTCGGGAGGAATATCTTTATAATCATATCTGGGAAAATAGGAGAGAGCCCAAATTATTATAGAAGCTACTAAAATCAAACCTCCCATTTTCTTGATGTATTGGTCAGCTTTAGCCCACATGTTTCTCAATGTGGCTTTTAATGTTGGCATCCTATAAGGGGGAAGCTCCATGACAAAAGGAGTTTCATCAGCTTTAAACCAAAAGCGACGCATAAGGCGTGCTGTCAAAACTGCAACCACTATCCCCAAGACATAAAGACCTACAAAGACCCATGCTCCATTTGTCGGGAAAAATGCACCTGCCAAAAGCACATAGATAGGTATACGTGCTGAACAGCTTATGAACGGATTTATTAAAATAGTTATCAGTCGGCTTGAATGACTTTCTATAATCCTTGTTGACATTATGGCAGGAACGTTACATCCAAAACCCATAACAAGTGGTATGAATGATTTACCGTGAAGCCCCATTTTATGCATGAGTTTATCCATTATAAAAGCAACTCTGGCCATATAACCTGAATCTTCCATAAACGATATGAAAGTATAGAGGATTAAAATATTGGGAAGGAACACGATAACCGAACCCACACCCCCGATTATTCCGTCGAGAATTAAATCCTTCAAGGGCCCGTCGGTCATGTTTTGTCCAAGAATATTTGAAATCCAACCTATCAGATTCTCAATCCATTCCATAGGATAAGAACCAATTTGGAAAGTGGCCCAAAACATAAGCCACATAACAAGTAAGAAAATCGGGAAACCAAACAATTTATTTGTGACAAATGCATCTATAACCTTGGTTGAATAGTCGGTCTTTTCTCCTTCGTTTTGCATTGTCTCTGCCAATGCCCCTTGAATGAATCCAAATTTTTCAGAAGAGATTATTGCATTTGCGTCTTCTCCCAAAGCTTTTTGTATCTTCTTGTCTTGATCATCCCTTATTTTTTCGCATATCGGATAAGATGGATACTTCTCGAGCATACGTTTCACCTCCGGATCTCTTTCAAGCATCTTGATAGCAAGGAATCTTTGAGAAAAACGTTCCGGAATATCTTTGTCCTCTTTAAGTGCATCAATTAATTTCCTGATGGATTCTTCAACCTCAGGTCGCATTGTTATGTGGATATGGCGGGTGTCAGGGTTCTGCAATTCATACACTTCGATTATAGTGTCAAGAAGTTTGTCAATCCCCCAGCCGGTAGATGCTGTTGTCGGCACTATCGGCACACCGAGCATCTTACCCAGTAAATCATAATCAAGTTTTATATTCTTTTTTTCGAGTTCATCAAACATGTTAAGAGCAATCACCATGCTCCTGTTCATGTCTATAAGCTCTGTAGTGAGAAAGAGGTTACGTTCCAAATTGGATGCCACCACCACATTTACTATCACGTCAGGGGTTTCATCTTTCAAATACCTCATCACATACAGTTCCTCAGGAGAATAAGCGGATAATGAGTATGTTCCCGGAAGATCCACAACATTAAACTCATATCCCTTATATTTCATTTTCCCCTCTTTTGCGCCAACAGTCACACCGGCATAATTCCCCACATGTTCGTGCGCACCGGAAACAATATTGAAAAGAGATGTCTTGCCGCAGTTAGGGTTACCTATCAGGGCAATATTAATAATTTTGTCTTTCCTGACTGAAATTGTGGAAGCACTACTAATAGGTGTGACCTTAATTTTATTTTCCACCTGATGATCCCAGTCTTCAACCGACTCTATCTCTATCATATTGGCTTCAGACCTTCTCAGAGACACTTCATAATCCATCAATTGGAATTTTATAGGATCCTGAAGGGGGGCATTCAATACATGCGTTATCTGACGACCTTTGACAAACCCCATTTCCATGACTCTTTTTCTAAAAGCGCCATGTCCTAAAATCTTAACAATAATTCCGCTTTGTCCCGGTTTGAGTTCCGAAAGCCTCATCTATCTGTGTTTGATGTTTCAAAATTAATAAAATTAAGTGGCAGCTTATTTTCAGGATGAATCAAAAATAAAAAAATACCTAGTAATAGGTATTTTTTTTGTAGGATATTGATCCGTTAAAAGAAGTTCTAGACCCTAACAGTCACATCTGATTTTAATTTTTAAGATATTTGTCAAGGAACCTGAAGAATACTCTTTGCCATAGGATTGCGTTCTGTGGTTTTAACACCCAATGGTTTTCATCAGGGAAAACAAGCATTTCAGCCTCAAGACCATGCATTTTTGCAGCGTTAAACGCCATCATTCCTTGAGAGGCAAGTATTCTGTAGTCTAATTCTCCCACCGTAACAAGAATCGGAGCGGTCCATTCATTAACAAACAAGTGAGGAGAATTGGCATAACTTTTTTGTGCAACCGCATTGGTTTTGTCCCAGAATGGTCCTCCTAAATCAAAATCAGCGAACCACATTTCTTCTGTTTCAAGATATTGAGCCTCTACATTGAAAATTCCGGCATGAGCTATCAGAGCTGCGAAACGACCTTCGTGATGACCTGCAAGCCAATACACTGAGAAGCCACCGTAACTTGCACCAATAGCAGCCATCTTGGATTTGTCAACATAAGGTTGCGCTCCCAAATAATCTGCTGCTGAGAGATAATCTTTCATATTCTGACCACCATAATCGCCTGAAATCTGACGATTCCATTCAGTGCCGAACCCGGGTACACCTCGTCTGTTGGGTGCTATGATGACATAACCGTTGGCCGCCATAATCATAAAATTCCATCTGTAGCTCCAAAATTGGCTTACAGCGGATTGAGGGCCACCTTGACAATACACGATAGCAGGATATTTTTTAGTCGGGTCAAAATCAGGAGGAGTGATAATCCAAGACAACATCTCCTTTCCGTCGGTTGTCGGAACCATCACTTTTTGAACTTCACCCAATTTTAGTTCAGCCAGAAGGTCTTTATTAACTGAGGTGAGTTCCTTTACCTCTTCTGAACCCTCTGTGATATGGCAGATTTCATTGGGTGATCGCATTGAATGTCGCAGCACAATTGCCGAATTGTCGGATAGAGGCATTACGCCGGTAAAATCACAAATTCCGTCAGCGATAGTGTCTATCTTACAATCCTTAACATTAATTTTAAACACAGGGGAAACACCTTGATAATAAGCAGTGAACCAAATGGATTCGCCATTTGGAGACCAAGCGATTTCTTCAGGCCAATAGTCCCAGTTTGATGTAAGATCGGTCTTCTCACCGGTAGCAACATCCATCACCATCAATCTTTTTTTATCGCTTTCATATTTGGCTGTCGCCATCGAAAGCCAAGCAAGTTTTGTGCCGTCAGGAGAAAATGCCGGATTTGTGTCATAACCGGGATTTTCTTCAGTGAGACATGTGGTTCTTCCGGATTCCAATTCATAGCAATAGAGATTGCTATTGGTGGAAAATGCATAATCCTGACCTTTGAGCTTCCTTGAAACATAAACCAATGATTTACTATCGGGAGCCCATGCAAATGCATCAGCGCCCCCAAAAGGTCTCATCGGACATTCGTATGGTTCCCCCTCCATTATATCTTTGGCATTAGTGAGGCCTTGTAATGAGAAATCGGCAACAAACGGATGAGGTATCTGTGTCACCCATTCATCCCAGTGCTTATACATGAGGTCATCGACGACTCTTCCGGTTGTCTTCGGTAATCCTTCAAAAAGCTGTTCATCATTTTTATTGAAATCATCTATGGGAGAACCGTAGATGATTTTCGTTCCATCCGGTGATATTTCAAAACATTCTATTCCGTTCTTCACTTCCGAAATTCGTTTTGAATCAGATCCGTCTGCATTCATCACAAAGAGTTGGGTTGAATTCAATTGGTCATCTTTCTTGAGATAGGCTATTTTTGACCCGTTTTCAATCCATCTTATATTTGATTCTGAAGATGCTGTAGTGGTTAGTCTTTGCATCTCAGTGTTTTCCGTTCCTATTTTATATATTTCTGCATTAGAACGGTTTTCCTCTATACTTTCATAAGATAAAGTGAAAATTATATCTTTCCCGTCAGGTGAGGGGAGTGCCTGGGATATACGGCCGAAAGACTCCAGAATCTCGGGGGTCAACAAGCCGTTTTCAACCTTTATGTCAGGTTTGTCAATAATCTTATTTTCCTTTTTTTTCTCTCCGCTGCAAGCGGCGAGAAGAGGCAACAATAATGTTCCCATTATCAGATAGTTTTTTTTCATTTGTATGGCTGTTTAGTTAGATTGTTATTTCAAGTATTATCCCTCCAGATTCGGGAATAATCTTCCCAACGGTTTATAGGCAAAGATAACTTAAAATTCTTTATTAGCCAATCTATTCGCAATCAATATGGCTCAGGTCTTTCTCTCTTTGAATTTTTCTTGCGATAATTTCTTTCAGAATTCGAGGAAAGTCTTTTTAAAATATCTATTCTTCCCACTTTCTTCAAAAATAGAGACAAGTCTCTAAACAATTCCGGTTTGTACCAGAAAAAAAATTGTTTTTGAAATTTCTTTTCTTCTTCTGTTTTTGGAATATATATTTTTTCTCCGGTGTATGGATTGATTCCACTATAATATATTTCAGTGGATAGCGTCATTGGTGTGGGAGTAAAATCCTGTACCTGTTCGAGGTGGTAATTCAAATCTTTTGTTTCCACAACCAGATCGGCCATATCATCCAGCTTGCATCCCGGATGAGAAGAAATAAAGTAAGGTATTAGTTCCTGTTTTAAATTTTGAGCTCTATTTACACTTTCGAACTTAGCTTTAAACTTTTTAAATAATGAGAAAGAGGGTTTCCTCATCAAATTTAATACATGGTCTGAAGTGTGCTCCGGTGCCACTTTAAGTCTTCCGCTCACATGATGCTCAATTAATTCCTCTATATATTTATTATTTATATCCCTATCAACAGGATTAATAACAGGCGCCATTGCCAGATCATACCTTACTCCACTACCCACAAAAGTTTTTTTTACTCCCTCAATTGAAGAAGCACTTTTATATAAGTCAAGCAGTTTACTGTGATTTACATTCAGATTAGGACACACAACCGGATGGAGACAAGATGGCTTTTTGCATTTTTTACAAATTTCAATATCTTTCCCTTTCAGAGAATACATATTAGCGGATGGCCCCCCTAAATCAGATATATATCCCTTGAAATCATTCATTTCAGTAATCTGTTTCACTTCTTTGAGCACAGACTCTTTTGACCGTGATGATATGAATTTTCCTTGATGGGCAGAAATTGTGCAAAACGAGCAGCCGCCAAAGCATCCTCGATGCAATGTGACGGAATGTCTTATCATATTATAGGCAGGAATATCCTTCCCCTTATATCGAGGATGGGGCATCCGGGTGAAAGGCAAGGAATAGATCGCATCCATTTCATCCTCTGTCATAGGATGGAACAACGGATTGATCTTTATCATTTTATTTCCGGTTTTCTGCCATATCACCTTCCCCTCATATTTATTTGACTCCTCTTCAATAAATTTGAAATTTGCTGCCTGAAGCTTTTTATTTTTTAAACAATCCTCATAACTGTGAAGCCTTATATCTGTTGATGCGGGAATCTGGTTAGAAAAGAGCACGGTCTGAGGAATATCAGTAATTTCATGGATTGGGATGCCGGAATCCAGTTGACGTGCAATTTCCAACATGGTCCTTTCTCCCATGCCGTAACATAACATATCGGCTCCTGAGTCCGACAAAATGGAAGGACGAAGTTTATCCTGCCAATAATCATAATGTGAAACCCTGCGGAGAGATGCCTCTATTCCACCTGCAATTACAGGACTATCCGGATAGAGTTCTTTCAGGATTTTTGAATAAACAATAGTTGGATAATCGGGGCGCATACCATGTCGGCCGCCCGGGGTGTATGCATCGTCATGACGAAGACGTCGACCGGCAGTGTAATGGTTCACCATTGAATCCATGGCACCGGCTGAAACACCAAAAAATAAACGAGGTCTCCCTAATTTTTTAAAATCTCTGAGATCATCTCTCCAGTTAGGTTGAGGGACTATCGCAACCTTAAATCCGGCGTTTTGTAAAACCCTTCCAATAACTGAAGCTCCAAATGAAGGATGGTCTACATAAGCATCACCGGAAAAAATGATTATATCCGCCTGATCCCACCCCAATCGGATCATTTCATCCCTTGTGGTAGGCAGAAAATATTCTTTTCTAATGGGATTTTTCACATTTCCCATCTCACGAATTTATTGAAAGTTCCTTATTTTCAAGGATCTCTTCGAGTGCTATAAGCTCATTCCTTAGTTTTGCAGCTGAAATAAAGTCAGTTTTCCTTGCGGCATCAAGCATATCACGATTCACCTTTTCAATTCTTTTTTTCAATTCATCGGTTGTCATATACTCGATAACCGGGTCAGCCGCCATACCAATTTGATGTTCCTCTTCATTATAATATGAAACAGCAGGCTTGGTAAAAGTCTTTCCTTTAGCAGCAGCTCTTTTTTCAACCGGAGTAGTAGGAACCATTTTTTTTGCATCTGTTAATTCCTCACCTCCATATAAGGTTATAAGTTCTCTTGCAGAAGATTTTTTTACAATAGGACTGGGTTCAATTCCATTCCTCTCATTATAAAGTTTTTGTTTAGCCCTTCGTCTCTCTGTTTCATCAATGGTTTTTTGCATGCTGTCAGTTATTTTATCTGCATACATTATAACTTTCCCATTGACATTTCTTGCTGCCCTTCCTGCAGTTTGTGTCAGAGACCTGTGATTACGAAGAAATCCCTCTTTATCTGCATCAAGGATGGCCACAAGACTTACTTGTGGAAGATCGAGTCCCTCTCTCAAAAGGTTAACACCTACCAAAACATCATAGACACCCTCTCTCAAGTCTTCCAATATTCTTATTCTCTCCAAAGTGTCTACATCACTATGGATATAAGCGCTGCTCACCCCCCATTTTCTTAGATGTGCATCAAGTTCTTCTGCCATTCGTTTGGTGAGAGTTGTGACAAGAACCCGTTCATCATTTTCCATCCTGATTCTAATTTCTTCCATTAGATCATCAATTTGATTCATGGTGGGTCGCACCACTATTTCAGGATCCAAAAGTCCTGTAGGCCTAATCACTTGTTCAGTGAACACTCCTTCACTTTTTATAAGTTCATAATCCCCCGGTGTAGCGCTGACATAAATTTTTTGAGGGGTCAAGGAATCAAATTCATCAAATTTCAGAGGACGATTGTCGATTGCTGCAGGTAGCCTAAACCCATATTCAACAAGATTCATCTTTCTGGAAAGATCTCCACCATTCATACCTCTTAATTGAGGAATAGTGACATGGCTCTCATCTATTATGGTGAGAAAATCACGCGGGAAATAATCCAAAAGACAGAATGGCCTCATTCCCGGTTCTCTGCCGTCGAAATATCTGGAATAATTCTCTATACCCGAACAATGCCCCAGTTCTTTCATCATCTCCAAGTCATAAGAAACCCTTTCCCGCAATCTATCAGCCTCTAGCATCCTTCCTTCTTTTACAAAGAAATCACATTGTTTGCCCAGATCAACAGAAATACGATCGATTGCTGACCCCATTCTTTCTTTGGTGGTGACAAATATATTAGCCGGATAAATTTTAAATCCTTCAAGATTAGACAACACAACACCTGTATGCGGGTCAACAGTCTGAATTTTTTCTATCTCGTCACCCCAAAATATCACACGCAGCTGTATCTCTTCGAACGACAACATTATATCAACTGTGTCACCTTTAACTCTGAATTCTCCCGGAGCCAATGTGATCTCGGAACGGGAGTAGAGGGCATCAACCAATTTTCGAAGAAAATGATTTCTCGCAATATTCTGGCCCACTGATATATTTATCACACTTTGAGTGAAATCATCGGGATTACCCATCCCATATATGCAACTTACACTTGATACAACGACAAGATCCCTTCTTCCGGATAGAAGAGCGGCCACTGTTGAAAGTCGTAATCTTTCAATCTGATCGTTTATCATCAGGTCCTTTTCAATATATTTGTCATTAGAAGGGATATAGGCTTCGGGCTGATAATAATCATAATAGCTCACAAAATATTGGACCGAATTTTCCGGGAAAAACGTTTTGAATTCAGAATATAATTGTGCAGCCAGAGTTTTATTATGAGATAATATCAACGTTGGACGTTTGACTTGTTGGATCACATTTGCCATGGTGAAGGTTTTTCCGGATCCTGTCACACCAAGTAATGTCTGATGGGGATTCCCTGCTTCAACTCCTTTCACAAGTTCCTCTATAGCTTCAGGCTGGTCTCCCGTGGGTTGATATTCTGATGTAAGTCTGTATTCCATTAAAAAAGATATTTTGCAAATATAATGAATCGAAATCAAACAGGTTAGGTTAATCTGTATGAATCCATTTAGACATGCAATATTTGTGCCAACAATTTATAGGCTGTTCCATAATATGTGTTGTGTGAAGAATAAAAAAAACTTACCTTTGCATCATTATATAATAAGAAATTAGAATAAGTCTAACTAATATATCTTAACATGAGAAAAAATATTGTAGCAGGGAACTGGAAAATGAATACAGTCCTGGAAGAAGGAGTTGAACTTGCAAGCCAGGTGAATGATCTTTTAAAAGAAACTCCGGCAAAATGCGAAGTAGTGATATGCGTGCCTTTCACTCATCTTGTTTCTATAAAAGGAGTGATTGACGAACCGTTAAAACTCGGAGCTGAAAACTGTTCAGAACATGTTAAGGGTGCCTATACAGGTGAGGTGAGTGCGTCGATGGTTAAATCAACCGGTGCATCCCACGTTATCTTAGGCCACAGTGAACGACGCCAATATTTTGGAGAGAACAATGAAATGTTGCTAAAGAAAACAAGACTTGCATTAGAGAATGGTCTTACTCCAATATTTTGTGTAGGTGAAGTCCTTGAGGAAAGAGAAAACGGCACATACAATGAAGTCGTTAAGGCTCAAGTCGAAGCTCTTTTTGAACTGACTCCGGAAGAATTCGGGAAAATTATAATTGCTTACGAACCCGTTTGGGCCATTGGAACAGGAAAGACTGCCACGTCCGATCAAGCTCAAGAGATGCATGCCCATATACGCAAAGTGATAGCACAAAAATATGGTGTCGAGATAGCAGACAACACATCAATTCTCTATGGTGGTTCTTGCAAACCGAGTAATGCCAAAGAATTATTCAGCAAAACGGATGTTGATGGCGGCCTAATTGGAGGTGCTTCTCTTGAAGCTGAATCATTTATGGGAATAGTAAAAGCTTTTGATTAATAAGTTTCAACTGATTTATCATAATCTATAAGAATAACTTATTTTGTTATGATAAATTTTGGATCGATCAATAAGGAAAGGAAGACCTTTTTTAGGGTCTTTCTTATCCTTGTTATTTTTTCATTCATTTTTAATCATCCCATTTTTGCGCAAGAGCCGGTAAATCCAATTGAAAAAATTGAAAACGAATCAGATGGCAGGATTAATATTGAAATTCCTGAATCAATTTTAGAATTGCTTTTGCAGCCGTCATCAAATAAAAGTTCTCACTCTAATCTAAAACCCGGTGTAAATAAGTTAGCCGGGTATAGAATCCAGGTATTTGGAGAGGGCAGAAATCCAAATACATTGGAATCAAGGGCTAAAGCTCGCGGAAATGCTATTTTGGCAAAATTCCCTAAGTATAAAGGTCAAATCTATACTTTTTCCAATGCTCCCAACTGGTACACCAGAATCGGAAATTTCATGACCGTTGCTGAAGCAAACAGTGCTTTAACGGAATTAAAACAGGCATTCCCAAGTTTTTCAAATGAAATGAGGGTGGTTAAAAGCCAAATTGTAATTATCAAGCAATGAATGCTGACAAGGAGAATCTGACAAAGAAAATAGCCTTTCATTACAAGGAGATATTGAAATTAATAGGAGAAGAACCGGAACGTGAAGGATTGCTTAAAACACCGGAAAGAGCAGCCAAAGCTTTGTTGGCTATAACTGAAGGCTATGAAGAAGATGCAGAAGAGATAGGCGGGAAAGCTATATTTCAATACAATGGCTCCGGAATGGTTATAGTGAAGGATATTGAATTTTACAGCATGTGTGAGCATCATATTCTTCCTTTTTTCGGAAAAGTATGTATAGGATATCTGCCTCAGGGGAAAATAATAGGCTTATCGAAACTTGCTCGTATTGTTAATGTTTATGCAAAAAGATTGCAGGTCCAAGAGAGATTTACTTCTCAAATATGTGAAGTGATATCAAAAATCTTGCCAAATGACGGAGTGATTGTTGCAGTTGATGCTGCACATCTTTGTATGAAAATGAGAGGGGTGGAGAAGCAAGATTCATCCACTGTCACTTATGAATTTACAGGTAATTTCAAAAACGATCCGGAATTAAGAAAAGAGTTCATGACCCTTGCAGGTCTTAGATAAAAAAGCGGGTTTTTGACCCGCTTTTTTTATTCTAACTTTTATTTTATTTTATTTTATCTCGCAGAAGTGATGATAGCGTTTCTCAATTCTTTGTTGAATTCAGCTTGTTTCAAAAGATCCTCCACATTCAGATGCATTCTATATCGCCAATAATGGTTGGGATTTGAGGGTTCATTTATTTGTTCATCATGTGGATTTTCCCTCCTTAACTCCTCATCTGCCGATAACCAGTCTGCAAGTGGAAGGATGCAGAACATAGACGGGCTTTTTAATTGCAATTCCAAGATTTTTTTGCATACCCAAGGCTCGGCATAATATGGAGCTTCTCCCGGTTCATGCAAAGCCTCGTTGAAGAATCTCTGAGTTGATGCCCTGTCTGATTCCCACCATACACGAATTCCTCCCATATCATGCGTTGATGTTGTGCATATAGAAAAATAAGGATATCGCCATGTGTCTCCAAACGCAAGAGCCGGATCTTTTGGCATTCTTTGAATTTCAAGCGATAGAATCTCTAACCTTGCCATGACTTCCGGCACACAAGCCGGAATCATGCCAAGATCTTCTGCGCAACACAACATTCGGGTAGAGTCAATCAGGGGTGGAAGTTTCCACATTGCTTTTCCATACCAGAAATCATTATGTCTATGATAATAAAAATCATCGTAAAGCCTATTGAAAGACCATTTATCATGATCAGACAACATCCGGTATTGATAAGTGTGTTGTCCTGCAATCCTGGGGTGATAATGATCTTTCTTATAAGGATCTTCTATGAAAAGGACATCATCGATTAATCCGAGCAATCCATTACATATCAATATATTTTTTTCATTATGTTCCTGTCCGGCAAAATATTCGGCAACTTTGGATTGGGTATCGACGAATTCCTTCAATTTATACTTCCCATCGCCAATGTTGTCAAGATAGAGTCGTTTCACTTCTTCCGAGTTCCCTCCAAAGAAATCAGTCAGCATCCATTCCATTATTAGAGGATTGGTTTGTATGGCTGGATCTATCCTAAAGTCATAGTTGTTTCTCAATTCATCAGGTGAATAGGGTAGGGCCGGATTAAAGTAACCCAACAATCCATGTAGAGCATTCAATGGTATCTGCCATATCCTGAAAAATCCCAGAATATGATCAATACGATAAGCGTCAAAATATTCTGCCATTTTCCGGAATCTTGCTTTCCACCATTGAAAACCATCCTTAGCCATCTCTTCCCAATTATATGTCGGGAAGCCCCAATTTTGACCCAACACCGAGAAATCATCAGGAGGCGCACCTGCCTGACAATTCATGTTAAACAAACGGGGATATTGCCATGCGTCGACACTGAATCTCCCTATCCCTATTGGGATATCACCTTTTAAGACCACTCCTTTGGAATGAGCATATTCAGTAACCGATCGGAGCTGTTTATCTAAATGATATTGCACAAAATAATGGAAAAGAATCTCATCTTTATTCTCCCGGCTGAATTTTTCAACTTTGTCATATTCAAACACTGACATTTCTCCCCAGAGATTGTTATCCGGAGTGTCGTATTTTTCACATAAAACTCTCCAAGCACAATATGGCATCAGCCAGTCATCATTATTTTCTACAAATGCTTTGAATTCCCTATTATTCAAAGTTTCTTCTCCACTTTCCCTGAAAAATTCTTTCAGGTAAGACACTTTTAATTTATTAACCGCCTCATAATCGACTTCTTTTAATTGATTAAGCCTGGCAACTTCCTTTTTAAATTGCTTCATTCTATTGTCATCCTTCAAAACTCCAACTTCTTCAAGGCGAATAAACATTGGATGAAGGGCAAATGTGGAATTGGCACTATATGGATAAGAATCGGTCCATTCTCCTGTCTTGGTTGTATCATTGATAGGGAGAATCTGAAGTATGGTTTGACCTGTTAGCTCACACCAGTCAACCATTTTTTTGAGATCTAAGAAATCGCCCACTCCATCATCATCAGAAGTTCTTATCGAGAAAACGGGAATTGCAGTTCCAGCACCTTTCCAATTGTCGCGAGGATTTGCAAATCTTAGTCCATCTACAATTATAAGTGTACCGTTTTTTTCATTTGTAAAACCGCATATCCTGTTGTTGATGTTTTCCCAAGCCACCGCTTCCCCGGTGTCTTTTTTTACAACGACAAACTTATATTCAAAAGGCTTTTGATACGTTGAAAGCGGAATGGAGGCTGTCCATACAGGATATTTTGAATCATTCATCACCAATGCTTTGGAAGGAAGCCAATTGCCTAATAGATCTCCTTCTCCACAGATTGCAAGAACTTCATCAGGTTTCACCATAGGAGCACTGACTTGTAATTGCATAGAACCCGGTGAACTTATAAAATCTGCATCTTTGTTCTTTCTTTTTAGAATACCATCTACAAAAGCTGACGAATAATAGGGTAAATCAATGGGACGATCATGCCATGAACTAAAGATTTTAACAAAATCCACGCCCTTGCAGGCCTGATAATGATGAGGTTTTCCCCATTCATAACGCCACTCCCTATCCTTTGATTTCACAATAAAAAAGAAATCAATTGAATCCGGTGCTTTTTTAAACTCAATTTCCACATTCCACAAATCCGGGGAAACAGGTTTCATTTCTATAGCTTCATGCGGATCACCACCTCCTAACCGGAGAATATCTCCGCACAAATATAGGGATTCTCCCCACCTTGTATGATAATGGATATTAAACGAGATTTTCATAATTTAATAGTGAATAAACTCATCTTTTGATTTCTTAACCACAACGTGAATTTCCACATGACGTACAGATAAGACAACCCTCTTGATAAACAAGAGATTCTGCACCGCAATTAGGACATTTATGACCTTTGGCCTCAGTGCCGTTGGGCAAATATTTCTTCAAGGCTCTTTCCACACCGTTTTTCCAGGTATTTATACTTGTAGAATCCAATTCAAGTCCCCCTACAAGTTTTAAAACTTGGTCTATAGGCATACCATATCTTAAAACACCGGAAATAAGTTTGGCATAATTCCAGAACTCAGGATTGAATTTTTCACTCAAACCCTCAATTGTGGTTTTATAACCTCTCTTATTAATAAATTGAAAATCATATCTTTTTTTACCATTTTCATCGGTTGCCTTGATGATCTTGCCATGATTTACACTCTTAGGACAGAAAATACCGTCTTCATCATCGGCTAACCCGGTGAATATCTCATAAGGTTTACCATCCGCCAGACCGACAAATGCAATCCATTTTTCTTTATTA
>JAFLTM010000001.1 GCA_022509225.1 Muribaculaceae bacterium | reverse complement strand
AACTGCTCTTTAGAGAATGAAAATCTCTCGTCCTAACCGATAGACGAATGGGCCGGATGCAAATTCAAAACGGCGTTTCGTTTTGCGGTGCAAAGGTAAGTTTTATTAATCAATTTTGCAAATTTAGAATCAGAAAGTTGGAGAATAGAGGAGATTGTGTGCACTTTCGGAGTCGGCAACCCCTTTAGCCGAGGCTTGCTCATACCAAAAACGGGGGGATGACACCCATTCATCTTTGATTGCCTGCGGTTTGTAGGAATTGATTATTTCCTTATAGGAATCTTCGTTAAATTCATCCGGGAAAAAATCAAGCAGCTCTGCAATAACAAACTGAGCGGAAGGATCGCCTGAAAGCGCGCCTTTAAGATAATTTTCCATGGAAAGTCGATGATTATAAGGCACCCCCTCTCCTCTTGAATATGCCTCGCCGAGCAGGGTGAATGCTTTGGGATAATCTTTGGATGCTCCCATGTCGAACAGAGATGCCGACACTATAAATGAACCTCTGTCATGATAATGAAGGCCCATTGTGGTGAGAGAGTCTCCTGAAAGTTTTTCCCAGGATGGCGCCATCATCGATACCAATTTCAATTGGGTGTCGGAAAGACCCGCTGTAATAGCCTTTTCATATAAAGAAATGGCTTCCATAGTGTCTGCCACACAACCAAGACCTTTTTGTTTGAGATCTCCCAAAAGGCTTTGAGCTGAGGGGAGTCCTGCCTCGGAAGCGAAATAAAGCCATTTCACGGCTTCGTCATAGTCCGGTTTTATGTCCGGAGCTGCCGCGAGAAGGTAGCCTAAATTCCCCGCTGCCTTGACATTTCTGCTTTCGGCGGCTTTGCGAATCCAGAAAAGAGCGGAATCAACATTCCGAGTGACACCTTCTCCGTTATAATACTTGAATCCCAAATAATTGGCAGCCTCCATATTTCCGTCTTCAGCTGCCCGGAGCAATAGAAAAGAACTTTTCCCCGGATCGGGCATGATTGAATCATTCCCAATTTCGTAAACCAAGGCTGTTTCAAATTGCTCGTATGTAACAGGCTGAACAGAAGAGAGGGCCAGAATCATAAATAATAATTTGATAGCCATTACATCATTTTTTTGGAGTGAGGGTGACTAAGGGAATTATCATTTCTTCCATCGACACTCCACCGTGCTGGTAGGTGCCTGAATAATACTTCACAAAATGATTGAGATTGTTAGGGTAAACGAAAAAGTCGTTATCGCATGCAAAAATGTAAGTATCCGAGATGTGGTAGGCGGGTAGCCCTACATCCTCCGGTTTTTCAATGGCAAATACATCCTTGCTATTGAATTTTATGTTATGTCCCGTCTTATAACGCAAATTTGAATTGAGTTCACGTACCCCGGATATTTTCAATGGGTTCTCCACTCTCATTGTGCCATGATCGGTGGTGAGGATAACGGAGGAGCCTGTTTCTGCAATCTTGAGAAAAATATCGATGGCGGGAGAGTGTCGGAACCAGGTTTCGGTCAGTGACCGATAGGCGGCATCGGAATATGCGAGTTCGCGTATCATTTTCAATTCTGTGCGGGCATGGCTCATCATGTCAAGAAAGTTTAACACCACCACATTCAAAGGCTTGACACAGATCTTCCCCATGGACTGCAGGAATTTTTCACCGCTCCGGTTATCATTGATCTTGAAGTAATTGAAATCAATATTCAGCCGGAGCCTTTCAAACAATAATGACAGCAATTTCTCCTCATTGTTGTTTAATCCGGAATCGGAATCATCATCAGTCCATAAAGAGGGATAAAGCTCTTTTATTTTTAAAGGCATAAGACCGGAAAATATGGCATTCCTTGAATATTGTGTCGATGTGGGCAGGATTGAACAGCACAGGTCTTCATGAATCTCAAAATAATCTGACAAGAGAGGTTGAATCATTCGCCATTGGTCAAGCCTGAAATTATCTATTACAATAAAAAACAGTTTATTGCCTTCATTCAGGGGAGGAATAACCCTAGAAGTCATAATATCCGGGCTCATCAAAAATTGTCGAGAGCCGTTGAGGGCGTTCCTGTAATTGTTTTTAATAAACTTGGAGAAATTTTTATCGGCATCTTTTTTTTGAAGATGCATAATTTCTGACATGGGTGATTTTTCAAGGCGAATTTCCCAGTCAACAAGTCGTTTATAGATACTGAACCAGTCTTCAAAAGAATCTGCCTCAGCCACCAAAGAGGAAATTTTGGCAAAATCTTCGCGATAATCGGAAGATGTTTGCATTTCCACCAATTCTTTACCGCCGAGAATTTTTTTAAGTGCCGGAAGAATCTGTCTGGGGTTTACGGGTTTGATGAGATAATCGGCAATACGATTGCCGATAGCCTGATTCATAAGGTCTTCTTCCTCAGATTTTGTGATCATGATCACGGGAAGATCGGGATGATGTAGCTTGATTCGGTCTAATGTCTCAAGACCCGACAAGCCCGGCATGTTCTCGTCGAGCATAACAAGATTGAAAGATTCTTTTGCCAAAAGGTCGAGTGCGTCCACACCGTTTGATACCATGGTTACGTCATATCCACGACTGTTAAGGAAGAGCACATGTGGTTTCAAGAGATCAAATTCGTCGTCAGCCCAAAGTATCCTATTCATAGGGAGTATTTTCTATTACTTTTGAATCTTCTTTAAACATGAAATAATCTTCAAAAGATTTGCCAGATTGCAAAAGTAACTCAAAATTTTGTTTGCTGATTATAACGGGTTTCGCATACTCAGGAATATTGTTTGATCCTGTTCTCAACATAGCTTCATATTTCTCTACTTCCGAAATGTTTTGAAACCCTTTCACAACAAGGAGTGCCATATTGGAGAAGGATATCGGTTCGAGATCGAAATCTTTGATCAGGAAAGAGGAGAAATTGAAACGGGCAATCTCATAAAGCACAAGATTAGGGTTGACAACATCCCGAGGAAACACGAGCACCATATAATAGGGAACATCCGCCTCCTCTTTAGAGAAATAGGATTGGATAGAGGCCGGGGCATCATATCGGGCCGTAAGTTGTTCCTCCCATCTTATCCCCACTGGATTACTCCCATTTGTTACCGGTGGGGTACCGGCATCAATTTTAGTAAGGAAAGTTCCTGCCAACTCGGAAACGTCAGAATCAGGCCACTTTTTTGTCAGTTCTGACAAACGTTGCCTGAATTTGGATGTGTCACCGTCTGTAAGCGAGGCGAGAGCATCTAAAAATATGAATTTAGGCAGAATGTCGGAAAGAGGGAAGTCTCTTTCCATTTCGGTGGCTGCGGAATGCACTTTTTCGTTATCGTTTTCCAGATAAGCCTTATATGCATCTTCATACAGGCTTTCTTGAATCTGATACATGTTGCGGAGTTTTTCAAAATAACGAGGGTCGGCCATAGCTATGGCATAGGATGATTCCGGAAATTCGGAAAGGATAAGGTTTCTCCATTTATCAGCTTCGGCAGCCCTGTCTTCCCGGGCATCCATGATATAGAGATTGTAGATGGCGTCAAGCCGTTGGGGGCTTTCCGGATATCTTGCAAGCAGGGTATTGAATTCCTTTTGTGCCGCAGTGAAATCATTGAGTTTATCTTTATAAATTAATCCCATGTTGAAAAGCCCTTGCTGAATCACGTCATTGGAGAGAGCAATCTCAGTCGGTGTCAAAGGGATCTGGTCGAGATATGACCGGAGCGGATCGTTTTCAATTTTGCCGGGTAAAGATTCGGAAGATTGTATGTTAAAAAATTCATTCTCTTCATTATCATCAAAAGAAAAGGAATTTTTATTACTTCTCCGCCAGTCATCTTCGGGTTTTCTGATTCCCCATTTTTTTACAAACTCGGATTGACCGCGGGCTCTTATCCGAGGATTATAGAAATACCAGGAATTGTCGGAATTTAAGGCAAAGGAAGTTAAAGTGTCTGATTGGACCGGGGTTGTTTCGGAAAGATGGTTTCGGGATGTCTGCAGGTCTGCCAACATTTTCTTAACCGTTTCTATCCTTTGGCGCTCAGGCATTGACGACAGGTGAAGCAATGAGTCCTGAAGTGATACATTCCCGGCATAAAGAGCCAGTTCGTCAAGAATGTCGGTTAGTCTTGAAATTGATTTATAATTTGGGAACTCCTCAGAGAGAAAAGGCATTGATTCCGCATACAAGGGTTGGGCTTTCAAATATTCACGTTTTGAGAAATAAAGATTTGCAAGAGCCAAGCAAGCCACGGCCCGGTCATAATCCTGATTTACTGATTGGGCGACCGACATTTTATAAAAATTCTCCGCCTGCACCGAATCATTTATTGCCATATAAAGATTTGCCACCCCATAGTAAATCCTGTCGAGGAGTTCTTTGTTACGTTCATATCTTGCGAGGCGTTTCAAGTCGTTTATTTCATTTATAACATCGGGACCCGAATAGGATTCAGATTGTTTTATCCTCGCATTGAACTTAAGGTGATAAGGTGTTGAAAGTCCTCCCCCGGCTTTTTTGAAAGCCTCGTAAGCAAGCGATGTCTCACCGGAGAGGGAACAAACCTGCCCCAATAAAAACCATAATCTGTTTTTTTGAATACCGGAGGCACCTTCGGCTGCAGATTTCAGATAAGGGATAGCTTGAGAGGTTTTACCGCTTTTCAGGGAATAGTCTGCCTGAGCTAAATTGTAAAGAAACTTCAGGGACTTGGTGGTGAGTTCTTTTTCTTTGACGAAATGCAAAACGTTTTCAGCATCATAGGTCATTCCTAATGCACAGTAAGAAAGAGCTTCCCAGAGTCTTGCTTCGGTTACAACCTCAGGAAGCCATTTGAAATGACGGGTAATATAAAGGAAAGTTGTGGCGGCACCCGAGAAATCGCCGCTATAGTATTGTGCTTTACCCAAATTGATCCAGGCATTATGTATGAACGGGTTGAATTCATCTCTTGCCCTGAAGGCACGTTCCTCGGAAGTCGTGGCCCTGAAGGCCGGTTTTTTAGATATTGAATGAAGCTCAATTGCCTTTTGCATTTTTTCAATAGCACGGGAGAAGTCGCCCGAAGGTTGGGGGAGGCGTTGGTCTGCGAATGCTTCTGCCGGATGGATTGGAATCAGACGGGAATAATTGTCGGTGTAATTTCGTTCCATTTCCGCCAACTCTTGGTTAAAGCTTTCAATACCATTGAAAAAGACATTATATCTTGTGTTGAAAGCTTCCCATTGCCTGCGTGCGGCTGTGTTAGTATTGGCTGAGCAGGAATCGAGGATAAATGGCGCCAATAATAAAAGAGGGAATGCGACCAGATCAAGAATCCCAGATATGGATAAAAATTTATAATCACGCACACAGGCCATGCATTTTAAACGCTTTCCCTCCGAATGTTATTGCAAAAAACCTTAACTTTGCAATATGAAGGATTTCAGCGAGACAGATATAGAACAAATCGAACAGTTGGTTGACGCAGGCGATAGCGCTGCAGCTTCCAGGGAGGTTAGCGAGCTACATGCCGCCGACATAGCTGAGTTGTTCCGTAAACTGAACCTTAGAGAGGCGGAATGGCTTTTTGATCTCATTGAAGATAATGAGAAGAAGGCCGATGTGCTCATGGAACTTGATGAGGATGACCGGAAAAAGATGCTTGAGGGGATGGCTCCGGAGCAGATCGGTCATTTCATAGATCTACTTGACACCGATGACGCCGTGGATCTAATCCAAGAACTTGACGAGGAAGACCGGGATGAGGTAATCCAGCATATTGATGACATGGAGCAGGCGGGAGATATAGTCGACTTGCTTCAATATGACGAAGACACGGCAGGCGGTTTGATGGGCACTGAAATGATAGTTGTCAACGAGAACCTTTCGATGCCGGATTGCTTGAAAGAAATGAGACGACAGGCCGAAGATCTTGACGATATCTATAACGTGTATGTCGTTGACGACGACAACCGTCTTGAGGGCGTGTTGCCGCTCCAGAAAATGATCACTCATCCTGCGGTGTCGAAAATAAAACATGTGATGGACAAGGAACCCTATTCCGTCAGGACCGACACTCCCATAGACGAGGTTGCCCTTGATTTTGAGAAATATGACCTTGTTGCGATGCCCGTGGTTGACAGCATAGGTCGCCTTGTGGGTCAGATAACTGTTGACGATGTGATGGATGAGGTGAGGGAGCAAAGTGAGAGAGACTTCCAGCTTGCCTCCGGTATCTCTTCGGATGTGGATGTGTCTGACTCTGTGTTCGCCCAAACAAAAGCACGTATCCCGTGGCTTTTGATAGGTATAGTGGGTGGAATTATAAATTCTTTGATATTAGGAGGATTTGAAGCCCAGATAGCCGCCATCACTGCATTGGCTATATTCATTCCACTGATAGGAGGCACCGGTGGAAATGTGGGTGTCCAAGCATCGGCTATTGTGGTGCAGGGTCTGGCAAACGGTCGGTTGGATCTTAAAAACTCAATGAGCCAGATAGGTCGGGAATTCCTTGTTGCCTTGATGAATGCAGTAGTGATTTCCGGAGTGGTGTTCCTTTATGTATTTTTCACACAGCCATACGGAATTAAATACACCGTGTCGTTATCTGTGGCTATTTCATTGTTTGCCGTGGTTATTTTTGCAACAATATTCGGCACACTTGTGCCTCTGACTCTTGAGCGACTTAACATCAACCCGGCATTGGCTACAGGACCTTTCATACAGATAACAAATGATGTTGTGGGGCTTCTTATCTATGTTGGCACTTCAACCTGGACAATGGGCATATTCGGAATCTGATGGCAAAAATAGCAGAGACACCATTGATGCTCCAGTATATGGAGATGAAGAAGAAGCATCCCGATGCAATCTTGTTGTTTCGGGTCGGTGACTTCTATGAGACTTTTTCCGAAGATGCTATAGCAACCAGCGAAATATTGGGGATCACACTTACCCGGAGGGCCAATGGGAAAGCCCAGTCGGTTGAACTTGCCGGTTTCCCTCACCATGCCCTTGACTCGTATCTTCCCAAACTTGTAAGGGCAGGGAGGAGAGTTGCAATATGCGAGCAGCTTGAAGACCCCAAGCTCACCAAGAAACTTGTGAAGAGAGGTATCACAGAACTTGTGACACCGGGCATAAACACATCGCCCGGAGCATTACAGAGCAAAGAAAATAATTTTCTCGGTGCTGTGAGCTTTGACAAAAATAAAGCCGGCGTGGCATTCCTGGACATATCAACCGGCGACTTTCTTTGTTCCGAGGGATCCTTGGAGAGTGTGAACAGATTGATTTCTAAGATTTCACCTAAGGAAGTTCTTCGTATGAGGGGCACCCGTGACTTCTTCGGTGAGAATTTAGATTACAAAGGGAGCGTGTATGAACTGGATGATTGGGTTTATAGCGATCAGGCCTCCAGGGAAAGGTTGCAAAAGCAATTTTCAACCACATCTTTGAAAGGATTCGGGGTTGACAGTATGAAGCTCGCTATTAAGGCAGCCGCAAGCATCTTGTATTATCTTGACTTGACAGGACACTCCGGCATCTCACATATAACTGCCTTAAGACGTGTTGACAATAACCGTTTCATGCATCTCGACGGGTTTACGGTCAGGAACCTTGAGATTATGGAGCCGCTAAATCCGGAAGGTAAAAGCCTGCTTGGAATAATCGACAGGACCTTGTCGCCTATGGGGGGACGCAAGCTGAAACAATGGCTTTTGTTCCCGCTTATTGATCCGAAAGCCATTAATGACCGTCTGGATATGGTTGAAGAGTTTGTCAATAACACCGAGTTAAGGAATGAGGCAAGGAAAGCAGTAAGACGCACGGGAGATATAGAGAGGCTTGCCGGGCGGACTGCATCGGGGAAAATTTTGCCCCGCGAGATGCTTCAGCTTTCTGAGAGCGTCAAAGGAACGGCTGAATTGAAAAATATATTGATTCAATACGGTGGGAAGGCTGCAGATTTGATAGCCAAGGGAATGCCCGACATCACCGATGTGGGTGTTTGGATAGATTCCACTATCCATGCCGAGACCACCAACAGTTTCGGGAAAACTCCTGTTATCCGACCGGGGATTGACCGTGAGCTTGACGAACTCCGTGAATTGCGCGACCATAGCCGTGATGCGCTGATGTCTATTCAAACCAGAGAGATAGAAGCCACCGGCATCACCTCCTTGAAAATAAGCTATAACAATGTTTTCGGCTATTATCTTGAGGTTAGGAACACACATAAAGAGAAGGTGCCACCACATTGGATAAGGAAGCAGACTCTGGTAAGTGCTGAAAGGTATGTCACCCCGGAGTTAAAGGATCTTGAGGAGCGGATTTTGGGAGCAGATGAGAAAATAGGTCTAATAGAAGACAGGATATACCGTGAATTGCAGAAAAAGATTTCGACCCGTTTTGCCGATCTCAATACAATTTCGAATGCAGTTTCGGCTGCCGACTGTCTGTTGAGTTTCGCTGAGGTGGCTTCCGATTATAATTATGTCAGGCCTGTGGTTGACGACTCCTTTAAATTGGAAATAACAGAGGGACGGCATCCTGTGATAGAAAAGACTTTGCCTCCCGGGGAATCATACATCTCCAATTCCCTGTCGCTTGACTCAACACCGGATGAGGAATCAGCCGGATGCCAGATAATGATGATCACGGGCCCGAACATGAGTGGAAAATCGGCTCTGCTGAGACAGACAGCCTTGATAACACTCATGGCACAAACCGGCAGTTTTGTCCCCGCCAAGGCGGCTCATATCGGAATAGTGGATAAGATTTTCACGCGAGTGGGTGCAAGCGACAGTATCACATCCGGGGAATCAACTTTTATGGTTGAAATGAATGAGGCTGCCTCAATACTCAACAATATGGGACAACGCTCACTTATATTGTTTGATGAATTGGGACGTGGCACCTCGACCTACGACGGAATATCTATAGCGTGGTCGATTGTGGAGCATATCCACGACAACGGTCATTCTTTCCCTAAGACATTGTTTGCAACGCATTATCATGAACTCAATGAAATGGAAAAGAAGTTTCCGAGGGTTGCCAACTATAATGTCTCGGTTAAGGAAATAGATGGGAAAGTGGTGTTCATGCGCAAATTGGAAAAAGGGGGTTCTGAACATAGTTTCGGGATTCATGTGGCCAGGCTTGCAGGGATGCCTCGCTCAATAGTGAAAAGAGCCAATCAGGTATTGAAGCAACTTGAGGAGGGAACAAGAGGGGGAAAGGATAATGAAAAAATCGACGTCAAAAAAAATGAAGCCTATATTTCAGGCACCACTGATGCCGTGCAGATGAGCTTCTTCCAGTTAGACGATCCTCTTTTGAGTCAGATTAGAGACAGATTGCTTGACATCGATGTTGAGAGGCTCACCCCTCTGCAGGCATTGAACATGCTTAATGACCTGCAGGGTCTTTTAACCGGCAAATAAAAAAGCTTCCTTTCGGGAAGCCTTGTTAAAATTTTAATATCTTTATCTGCGGCGCACTCTAACCGGCACAACTTTATGTTTAATTGAAACCGTTACAGGCAGGTTAAGCATAGCCCATATTGCTGAAATCATCAAGCATCCTATTATAACATAGCTTTGCCACGACATATCGTGATAAAGAGCCATAGTTAAAATTCCTGCCACTATAATTGCTGCTCCTAAAATAAAAATAGATATTGCCAATGGGCTGTTTTTAATAATCTGTTTCATAATCTTGATAAATTAAATGGGTAAATAAAAATGTTTGATATTATAATGAATGAAACAGAAAAAAGTTCACATCAATCTTCAAAAATTGCATTAGTCCTTTTTTTGCCGATTATTATTTAAAGAAATAAATTATCCCTATTAAAAAATTTCAGTTCTTGGTGAACCATTTAAACCATGCTAATGTTATAAATTCAGAAAATCGTTTCATGATGTTAGGTTAGTTTGAAAGTATTATGGAAAGAAAGCGGCCGATGTGAATCGTCCGTTTTTTTATTGTTAGAATCTCTTCAAAAAATCAATGAAAGCGGAGACATTCTCATTGATTTCTTTCTCATTCTCAAGCTTGTTACCATCCCATATCAAGGCAGCCTGTCTATAAAAGGGAAGTCTTTCTTCAAGTTGGGACTTTATTGTTTCTTGAATTTCGGCGTAACTTTTTCCTGCTACCAATGGCCGGTTTTGATTGTCTTCAGCCAGCCGGCTTGTCAGAACATGTTCCGATGTTTCAAGGAAAACAGTTAGCCCGGAGTTGTTTAAAAAGGAGATATTATTATGGAAACAGGGGGTGCCTCCTCCGCATGCCACGATTAGATTATCAAGATTCCCAATTTCACGAAGTTTCTCGCTTTCAATTTTACGGAATCCGTCATGACCATATTTTTTGAAGAGCTGTGTCACAGAATCCCCTGTCGACTCTTCAATATAATTGTCAAGGTCAATAAAAGTCCTGCCAAGTTTTCTCGCCAAAGCTTTTCCAAAGGTGGTTTTTCCGGAAGCCATGTATCCGATTAAGAAAATATTCATTCGTTATTGAGATAAAAGTTTTTGTTGACGTGGTGTGAGACTATTGACGTATTGTTGCCATTCTTTTTGTCGGTTGTTTTTTAATGTTTCAAGTGATTCCGCCTCGTTTTCATATTGCGTGTTCCCTGTCATGGAATAGAGTTTGTTTAAAATTCCGATATATTCATCAAGATCGTTAACCCGGTTATTCCCGAAATGCAGGATTGAAGGCAAAAGATAGTCAAAATAAAGATTGTTTTTTACGGCGTCAACAATCTGTTGAGCCATATCAGTGTCTCCATTCTGCAAAAGAAGGTTAGCTGCCACGATCATATCCCCCCGGTATCTCTTGGCTCTTCCTGCGGTTACAGGATCGGCATAGTGTGGTTTGATATTTAATGAATTCAATTTATCTAACTCCCTTTTAATGTTAGTCTTAAAGATTAGGTGTAGTTCTTGCTCCGACAAATGGGGGGCATAGATCTTACCAAAGGGAGCGGGCGTTAGAAGGGAATCAAGCGGGGAATAAAAGGAATAGTACAGTCCTGAAGGGAAATATAATACCTTAGGACTTTCGGCTGCCAACTGGGAAGCCAAGATATCAAGAAACATCAATTGCTTGAAATTAAGATAATTTTTTCCGCCTGTGAAGTTTCTGAGGTTTATGACCACCGAATCCTTGTTGCTCGAAGGGAGTTTGACGAGGGATGATTCAAGTGAAGGATTTTTTTGAGAATTATTGTAGAGAGTTTTCAAAAGATAAGATAATTCCTCCGGCTGAGAAGATGAATCTGCCGGAAGAGTTACAAAATTGAAAAGGTTTTTGTGAATCTCTTTGAGAGATATAAGGGAATTTACTCCCTTGTCACCTTGTTTCATCAGGTTTTCCATGTAGGAAGGAACCGACAAATAGGAAATATCTACGATGGCAGATTCTGCCCCTTTCCCCAATACTTCCGAGGCATACCAAAGAGGGAACGTTGAATTGTCGCCATAAGAAAAAATGACGGAAGGTTGGTCGAACTCAAGGAGTGATGAGGCAAAAAATTCTGTCTCATAACGTCCGGAACGGTTGTGGTCGTCGAAATTCACCACACCCATTAGCGAAGCGGGGGTCAATGTAATAAGAATACTGAGCAATAACGCGGGAAGATAAGGAAGTTTCTTTATTAGAAAAGTTGTTATTCCAAAAAGTCCGGCTGCAATCCACATGGTGAAAGCCATGTAGGATCCAAGGAAAGAATAGTCTCTTTCGCGAGGTTCATTCGGAGTTTGGTTCAGATACACCACAATTGCAATCCCCGTCATGATAAAAAACCAGAAGATCAGATAAAGTAATCTTCTCCTTCCGAGACCACCTGAAGCAAGATAGACAATGCCGATTATGCCGATAAGGAACGGGATGAAGTAATAGCGGTTTCTTCCGGCATTCCCATCCCCAAGTTCTGTCGGGATTTTTGACTGGTCGCCAAGCATCAGGTTATCGATAACGGGAACCCCTGAAATAAAATTCCCGTGTTCTATTTCTCCTGTGGAATGAAAATCGTTCTGACGACCGACAAAATTCCATAGAAGATAGCGCAGATACATATAATAAAGCTGGTAAGAGACAAAGTATTGTAAATTTTGCAGATAGGTGGGACGATAAGAAACAGCCGGGGACCGTTCGCCTTCACTGTTTAGTTTTGTAGTGAAATGACCGGCAGAATCAATTGTTTCAGAAATATTCACCTTTGTCATTGTTGACTTGTTCATGCCACTCCAATTCTCATATTGTGTGATATGTCGGGCATCTCCGGAAGTGATGCGCGGAAACCACATATTTAATTCGGGAGTGAGAATATGTTTGAATTTTCTTCCGGCAGTCACATATCTCCTGGTTTCTTCATCAGGAGTGTAAGTTTCTCTCTCATAATCGAGGAGATATTTCTTATAGACAGGCTTCCCGTCAACCAATTCTTCCTGCATCACAGATTGGCTGAAGGGAGTGCGGCCATACAAAAGGGGAGTGGAGGGGTACTGTTGTCGCCCTATGTAAGCCGCTAACGAAAAAGGATCTGACGGATTGCCGGTGTTGATATAAGGAGAAGCGTTTGCACGGATAATTATCACTCCAAAAGAGGAATATCCAAGCATAATGAATCCCAGCATCCATAATAGATTTGAGGTGGAACGTGTCGAAATCCCGGAGTTCCATGTCACAAGAATGGTGCATAACAGCGACAAAAGGGCTGCCAAAGGATAATTGCCGTTAAACAGGAAGGCTCCCGATAAGAATAGCGAGACGAAAAGGAAAGGAGAACCGCAGACTTTTCCAAATTTTGAAATAATGAATATGCCTGCAATGATTGAAAGCAGGATAAAAAGGGAATAGAGAATCAGTCCGCTATTGAAAGGCAACTTCAATTCATTCACAACAAAAATTTCAAACAATCCCGCCCAATCAAGTGACCCCGGCATTATCCCGTTTAGAATGACTGCAACAATAAACAGGCTACCTAAAAGAACCAGTGAACATTTCACGGGATTAACACTTTTTTTAGAGCGCTTGAAAAGATATGTCAGGGCAAAGACCGGCACACACAGCAGGTTAAGCTGGTGCACTCCAAGAGAAATCCCAATGAGATATGTCAGAAGAATCAGAAGGCGCGTTCTTCTTCCCGATGACGGTTCATGCCACCAAAGCATCATTATCCATAATGATAGGGATGTCAGCATAGCCGACATTGCATACACCTCTGTTTCAACTGCAGAAAACCATGCGCTGTCGCAAAATGAAAAACAGAGGGTAGCCCCTACGGCGATAATTATCGAGAGAAAGTCGGATCTTCCGGATGTAAGTTTTTTTAGACGTCGTAACGATAGTCTGACGGGAATAAAAATTAGTTTGCAAAGGAAGAAGGATGCTAAAGCCATTAAAATGGCGCTGCAAACATTAATCACCACGGCATGCAGATGAGGTGGGAAAGGTATAGTTGCCACTCTCATAGCTAACATCCATAGAGGATTTCCCGGAGGATGACCGATTTCAAGTTTTGAAGCTATAAGCACATATTCGGGTGAGTCCCAATAAGACACGCCCGGGTCAACTGTTAAGAAATAAACCGGGAAAGATGCCAGTAACACCAACCATGAAGAAACAGCAAGTGGAGTTCTGAATGAAATTACCGGTGAAGATGACATTATTGGCTACCTGACAATTCCTTTATCAAGGAGACGATGCTTCACTATCATACGGATTGAAGTGGGGAGAATTCCCACAAAAAGAATAGAGATCCTGTTTAAGAGTCCGTTGATATACTGTTTCTTTTTTTTCAACATTCTGTTCACAGCTTTTTTTACGAAACCGTCGGGTGTGTCGAGCACGCCTATCCCTACTGCAAACTTTTTCCATTTTTCGGGCAATCCGAACAAATCTGTGGCAATTCCACCGGGACACGCCACGGTTACCCCCACATTAAAATCTTTTACCTCATAATGGAGCGCACGTGTAAAAACACGGATGTATGATTTTGTTGATGAGTAAAGAGCAAGACCCGGCATCGGCATCCAACAAGACATCGACGACATATTCAACAGATAGCCCGACCTCTTTTGGATTCTCCGCTTAACAAACCATTGAGACAAAACCGATACTGCCCTCACATGAAGATCGATAAATCTATCTATAGTCTTTTCCGAAGAATCGGTTATGGCTTTGAATGAAAAAATACCGGCGTTATTGATCAAGATATCAGGATCAAGGAGTTGTGAATCACAGAAAGAGGTTAATTTTTCAACCACATTCTCAGATGTAAGGTCAAGTTGCAAAACATACACCATATTGTGCGCAGTTTTCTGACTATCCGAAATGATTTCTTTTGCTTCATCCAATCTATCCCGGCTGATATCAACGAGGATCAATGAGGCTCCAAACTTGTAAAGATATTTTGCAAACTCGAGGCCGATGCCACCGGCTCCGCCGGTAACTATGGCAAGTGAAGCCGAAAGATCAGGAGATTTTGGCATCAGTTTTACGGATTTTCTCTATCTCACGACGAATACCTTTGGGCAGGTCGGAGATATGTTGATGGCAAGCCATCTCCTTTGAATACATTCTTGCAATACAGTAGTTCACATGTTCACAAGCTGATTTACACCCGGGCGACAATTTCATTTTATTCACGAAATCCGTGTCGTTGAGTAGAGCTCTTCCCATCTGAAGGAACTCAAATCCTTCATCGTTAATGATTCTGTCGGCTTCCTCACGGCTTGTGACACCGCCGACATAGATAAGGGGAAGTTTCAGTTCCTTCCTGAACATGCGTGCCTGGTCAAGGAAATAAAGGGGTTGGAAAGGTGAGGTGGGCACCATAAATGAACCGAACCATCTTACGGCATATTTGAGCCACCATTGCTCCATATAGTGTGTCATTGTCTTGATCGGCATTTTGCCTCGCATAACATACATGGGCGCTTTGCTGACAAATCCCCCTGACAACACCAAGGCATGCACACCAAGTTGTTCAAGTTCTTTCCCGACAAGCAGGCATTCCGGTTCTTGCATTCCGCTCTTGAAGCCGTCGTTCATATTCATTTTCACGATGACTCCCATATCCGAACCGGCTGCCTTCATTACTTTGTCTATACATTCCCTCATGAATTTCATGCGGTTTTGAAGAGAGCCGCCGTATTCATCCCTTCTGTGGTTTGTGTATGGGGATAGGAACTGTGAGATGAGATAGCCATGTCCGGCGTGCACTTCTACGCAGTCGAACCCTGAATCCCGGGCCAATCTAACTGCGTCTCCGAAATATGAGGCGATTTCTTTAAGTTCATCTTTCCTTAGTCCTCTCACAAAAGTGGGGGAATAAAGATTAATTCCGGAGGAAGCACCGACGGGAAGACTTCCTGCGGTGGATTTATGGGTCATATTCCCGCAATGTCCAATCTGAATAGAAGCTTTTGCACCTTGGTTATGGATTTCATCGGTTATATCTCTAAGGTCGGTCACTATCTCCGGTCTCAGCCATAGTTGTGTCTTAAAAGAGAGAGCTGACCGGCAAATTCCGGCATAAGCCAAAGTTGTCATTCCAACACCCCCTTTAGCCACTGCAACGTGATAATCCTTAAGTTGCCGGGTCGGATTGTTGTCTTTACCCATTCCCTCGAACGCAGCGGAACGTATGGTTCGGTTTCTTAACGTTACAGGTCCTATATTTGCGGGTGTGAATAGAAGTCCTTGAGTCTCCATAAATCAAATGAGGTCAATAGAGAAAGGGAATGATAAATCGGCGTTGAAGAGAAGTGTAGCTCTCACCGAACTCATTACAATATTTCTTGTGTATTGCTTTTGCACGGGGAGCGAGGTTTGCAAAAGTCCAAATTGCAAAAACCGCCCCGGCAACCGACCATGTCAGTATTGCAAATCCGATCCATTCCACTGTTTCTCCGAAATAGTTCGCAGAAGCCACGAATCGGTAGAACCCTTTCGACGGGATGTAATGGTTATTGTCGCCCGGTTTTCTGAGTGTTCGTATCACATGGTCGGAATGAAGATTAATGGCCATTCCGATAAAGAATATGGCGGTTCCCAGGAAGAAAAGGGGCGAAAGCAGCCATTTGTCAGAATAAAAACCTTCGGGCGACAGGTAGAATAGCCACCCTCCGATCATATAGGCATTAATGGCATTGAAAACCATACCTAAGATTATCACGGCCCAAGGCATTCTGTTTTTTCCCCGGATGAGGAAAGGGAAAATAAAAGTTCTTTGAAAATAATGCAGGCAAAAGAGAGCTGCCATCACACAGGGTGCGGGATCGCCACCGCGTTGGCTTAAGGCCCATAAAACTGCCATGCAAGCCGGGGCCGGGACTTCCATAATGAACCAGCCCAGACGGTTGTTGACCGTAGGACCCCATTTTTTTGCATACATCATTCCATAACCGGCATTAATTCTATGCAGTGCTATGAAAACAACCACTGCAAGCACCGCCATGGAAGCCACAACAATGTAGTAACCGGTGGGATTAAAAAACTTTTCCACGTTTCAAATTTAGTTATTTTTAGGGAAAGGTCAAAAGGGTTATCGGTTGCGGGATAAGGAAATTTAAATTACTTTTGTCTCTGCCGTCATGGAATCAAAATTATGAAGGATTTATTCAGTTTCATGAAACGTTTTGCCGCCCCCTACAAGTGGTATGTAGTGGGGAGCGTGCTGTTTAATTTCCTCACCATGTTCCTCACGGTGTTTTCCTTCGCTTTCATCATGCCGATTCTCAGAATCCTGTTTAATCTCGACACCACCAATTACACCCGGATGGGATGGGAGGATGGAGATTTTCAAGATGTTCTGATTAATAATTTTTATTGGTATGTCACCCAACTCATAGAGGCGAAAGGAGCGGTTGCCACCCTGGCATTGATGGCCTGCGCCTTGGTTTTGGCAACTTTGCTTAAAGTAATGTCGGCCTATATGAGTGATTATTTCGTGATACCTATGCGCAATGGTGTTGTGACGGATATCAGAAATCAGATGTACGACAAGATTGTGTCTTTGCCCATAGGATTCTATACCCATGAAAGGAAGGGTGATATTATGTCGCGACTGTTGGGAGATGTTGGCGAGATAGAGGCATCGGTTACCGCCAGTCTTGCCGGATTGGTGAAAAACCCTATCCAGATTATTGGGTACCTGTTTGTGATGGTGGTCTTAAGCTGGAAACTTACAATCTTTGTTTTCATATTGCTCCCGATAGCGGGGTGGATCATGGGTGCCGTGGGAAAAAAACTGAAGGCAACATCGCTTGAGGCGCAAAACAGACTCGGGTCTATATTATCTACTGCTGAAGAAACCATAGGGGGACTGCGTGTCATCAAGGCTTTTAATGCCGAGACTCAGATGGAAAAAATGTTTTATGGAGAGACAAATGATTATTTACGACTCTCCAATTCGATTCAGCGCAGATGGAGTCTTGCCCATCCCATGAGTGAATTTTTAGGCACCGCCGCCGTGGCAGTGGTTCTTTGGTTTGGAGGGGCGTTGATATTGGGCGGAGAAACATCTATTGACGCGCCGGGCTTTATATACTATATGGTTATATTCTACAGCTTGATAAATCCGGCAAAGGAGTTGACCAAAATATCTTATACCCTTCAGAAAGGTATGGCGGCGTTGCATAGGATAGACAAGATACTTGAAGCCGACAACCCGATAAAAGATCCTGATAATCCGGTTGCTTTACCCATAAACCTTAAGCATGGCGGTAGCGTCACCTTTAAGGATGTTAGCTTCAGTTATGACGGGGAACGAATGGTGCTTGAAGATATTAATTTGAAGATACCTTCCGGCAAGACAGTGGCACTTGTGGGTCAATCAGGTTCGGGAAAATCCACATTGGTAGATCTCATTCCAAGATTTTGGGATGTGGTGCACGGAGAAGTGTCGGTAGAGGGGCATGATGTGGATCAATATAAGGTTGCAGATCTGAGGTCGATGATGGGAATAGTGAACCAGGAGCCGATCTTGTTCAACGACACGATATTCAATAACATAGCGTTCGGAAGCCCGGAAGCCTCTTATGAAAAAGTGGTTGAGGCTGCCAAGGTTGCGAATGCCTATGAATTTATAATGGCGACTGAAAAGGGATTTGACACCCTTACGGGTGACCGGGGATGCCGCTTGTCGGGAGGCCAGCGGCAACGTTTAAGCATAGCAAGGGCAGTCTTAAAGAACCCTCCGATTCTAATTTTGGATGAAGCGACATCGGCACTTGATACTGAGAGCGAGCGACTGGTGCAGGAAGCATTGGAAAGATTGATGAAAAACCGGACCACCATAGTCATAGCCCACAGATTGTCGACCATAGCGAACGCCGATCTTATTTGTGTGATGCAAGAGGGCAAGATAGTTGAGAGGGGCACCCATCATGAGCTGATGGAATTAGGAGGTGTCTATAAGCATCTGGTTGATATGCAACAGGTTGGCTCAGAAGATGATAAAGTGAAATAGAAAGAATAAAAGATAAGAAAATGAGAAAAATAGCCATATTGGTTTCGGGTGAAGGTTTGGCTTCGGAAAGAATTGTCAGGCTCTTTAACGAGGGCAATCGGGTCAGAACGGAATTTGTGGTGGTTGATAAAGAGTCGGCTTCCATCGTGCAACAGATGGAGAATGCTGATGTGGAGTTTATTATAGTAGGAGAACAGGAACTTGATGCACGCTCTTCAGAAATAAGCAAAAAATTTGAAGATGCCGGCATAAGCCTCATAGTTGATGATTCATTCAGATATGCCATTCCGGAGGAAATAATTGAGGCAGGTGGCAGAAGACTCCTAAAAGTTACTTCAGCCGAGGATGCGCCTCGTGAAGTTATAGGTGTGTTGGAGGCTGATCTTCGCCAAACCGGAGGGGAGCAAAAAATAGAGATAAAAGAGGAGCCTCGGGAGGCTACACCTGAAGATGAATGGGCACAAACATTGAAAATCAACTACCGTCCCCCCAAGCCACCGGTTGTTCCTCCGCCAATTCCCTCAAAAGAAGGAGAAGAGTCACCCACGCAAACCTATGGTGAAGTCACACCGATGGTGAGGCTTGAGGTTAAAGAGCCGATTGCAGGGAATAACCTGCAGCGAAAATCAGAAGAGGAGGTCATGCCGCCAACCTATTTGATTTGGTCTATACTGACTACGGTGTTCTGTTGTTTTATCCCCGGGATTGTAGCCATTATATTCTCGTCACAGGTAAGCTCTAAGTTCTATGCCGGGGATATAGAGGGAGCCCGGAAATCTTCCAGGCTCGCCGAAATTTGGATAATCGTGTCAGTTGTGTTAGGTGTTTTGACGGCCACCCTCTATTTGCCGTTTATGCTTATTTCCTGATTATTTCACCTTTGATTTAAGATCTTTGGGAAGAGCATCCTTGTTCACAAGAACAGAGAGAGTCTTTTCAAGGAAATAAGGTTCGGAAACATAGAGATATCCGTTATAAACCTGATTTGTGTTCCAGGAATTTTTCACTTTGTAATAGCGGTTGCCTTCCTGGTCGGTTGCGTATCCCACAATCACCATTCCGTGATCGTCGGTAGTTTCGTAATTGTCGAAAGTTTTCTGCCGGTTTTCCTGAGTTATTTTCCTCTCTTTGACAGGACCTTTGATTTTGTAGGTTGCGTTGGCTTTGTCTGCGTCAGAGAGTTTTACCCAGCGGGAGAGTTCGGTGCCCTCAAGATCAGCCTCGGTTTTCTGTTCCGGCAATAGAGCGAATCCGTTTTTCCATTGGAAACCCCTTTCCGACACGTCTGCCGACCAGCATACTGTAAATCCATTTTCAAGAGCGTTGTCAACGGCTGCCTTCATATCTTCCATGGGCACATTGAAACTTTCAGCCCATAGCCAGTTGTCGGGAATCTCAATCACAAAATTCTCATAGAATGGATGATGGGTATAGCTGGTGAGAGAGATGAAATCTTCACCATTGATTCCTAACTCCTTCGCATAAGATTGCGGAGTGTAGGTTTTGCCGTTGACTTTGAAAGATTCAGGAGCCGGACCGAGATAAGCGTCAAGGATACCCACAAAACCGGGAAGCCAAGCTGTTGAAAGTTTTCTGTTAGGATTTTTTAGAACGGCATCAAGATATGCCTTGAGCACAGCGTCAAGTTCACCGTGGACATGCTTATCTTCGCCATAGTTTAATCCGGGATATACATCATCAGGTACGATTCCGTAATTGTCGGCCACATAAAGAACGTCGAGAGCTGCGCCACCGGCTGCAAAATTGGATTTGCCATTTGTGCGTATGTATTTTTTAGCTTTGTCGATATAGCAATTCCTCACAGCATACATTTCGGAAAGATCCAGTTCCGGGCCTCCTCTTCTCATCACATCCTCTTCAAGAAAAGAAGTCGCGGAAAAGCTCCAGCAAGTGCCGGATTTATTCTGGTCTTTAACAGAAGTGGTGGGATTAATCTTCACATCTGTGAATATAAATCCCGTAGAGTCGGGCACCACGACATCATCGGCTCCTGCGGGGGCAGGCATACCTGTTTGAGCTGCATAGCCCTGAATAGCCAATGCAGAAAAGGCGATCAAAAATAATTTTTTCATTGTATAGATTGTTTGTTAAGTTTCCAATCAAATCTCGATCAAAAAATTTCTGCGAGACTGTGACAAAGGTAATTAAAAAACTGAAATATGGTAGTAAAAAACTATGCTATATTTATAAAGCCAATAAATTTGACACAATCTTTCCCGCGCTCAAACAGAATGTCGGTTAAAAGTTTTAAATTTGCGAATTATGTCAAGTGATTCGGCAGATACCCAACAAACCGGCAAGCGCGGTTTAGGCCTCATCGGGATGATTGCAATAGTTTTCGGCTCGATGGTGGGTGGTGGTATATTCAATATCGCCCAAAACATGGCATCTGCTGCAGGACTGGGAGCCGTGATCATTTCATGGGTGATAACGGGTTTCGGCATGGTGTTTTTAGTTTTGACATTCAAGATATTGTCAGACAACTGCGCCAATCTTAACGAAGGGATATATCAATATGCGGAAGCCGGATTCGGTAACTATATAGGCTTCAACATAGCCTGGGGCTACTGGCTATGTGTGGCTCTAGGTAACGTGGCGTTTGCCATAATGCTGAATGATTCGTTCGGGGCATTTTTTCCTGTGTTGCTGAAGCATAGCTGGCCTACAATAATTTTTGGCTGCGGCATTATCTGGATGATGTATCTTATAGTGATAAGGGGAATCATGACGGCAACGTTTATCAACACGGTGATGACCTGTCTTAAATTCACCGCAGTTATCCTTATCATAGTAGTCTTGTTGGTGTATTTTAAATCTGAATATTTCTTTTTAGATTTTTGGGGCACCGAATATTCAAGCACTACGCATAGTCTGGGCAGTATAGGGCATCAGATAATGGGCACCATGCTGGTCACCATGTTTTGTTTTGTAGGAGTGGAGGGAGCGGTGATGCTTTCAAGCTATGCACGCCGGCAGTCGGATGTCGGGAAGGCATCGGTGATTGGCTTTTATCTGGCTCTTGCCGTTTACGCACTCATTTCAATATTGTGTTATGGTGTCAGGACACAGGCTGAACTTGCCGGCATGCACGACCCCTCGATAGCATACGTGTTGCGGTCGGTTTGTGGGGCATGGGGTTATTATTTTGTTATTTGCACAGTGATAGTGTCGCTTCTTTCGGCGTTTATTGCCTGGACGTTGCTATGTGCCCAGACTCCCTATGGTGCGGCGAGTGTTCACATGCTCCCGTCACAATTCCTGAAGACAAACAAGAAAGGGGTGCCTGATTACGGACTTTGTTTGAGCAGCATTTTCATGAGTCTCTTTGTGGTTCTCGTGTGTACGGCAAACAATGTGTATATGGCAGCCCTTAATCTGACCACGGTGATGGTGCTCCCCGCCTACGCATTCAGCGGAGCTTACCTGTTCAAGGCCTGCCTGAAGGGAGGGGACTTGAAAGGAAAACTACCCGCGGATGTACTGAAAAGATATGCAACCATAGGGTTAATTTGCACGATCTATTGTGCATGGTGTGTTTTTGCAGGTGGTGCCTGGATATTTTTTGCCACTTCGGTGCTTTACGCCATAGGCTTCTATTTTTATTATCAGACATGTCGACAAAATGCTCACCGGGAAGGTAAGCCGATGAAACTGTTCAATAAATGGGAACTTATTCTGTTTATAGTGATTTTATTATGTTCTGCAGCCACTATAGTTCTTATGATTTTGAAAAAGATCAAACTGGGATCATAATTGTTTTGTTAACATAGTTTAACAAATAAAAATAAAAGAAGTAATAATTTATAACTAATTTGCAAGTGAAAAAATAACGGCATGAATGCCGGTTTTTGTTAAACCTTAAAACAGAAAAAATTATGTTTGAAGAAAGAGGAACTCGTTATCCGACCTTCGGATTCATCACGGGAGGTACAGGAGTATTCAATGACGGAATACCGCCTCAGCCGTATGAGACATTTGCCTATGACCTGGCATTGCAAATGGGCAAGATAGAGGACTTCAATGTTGTGCCTTACACATCGGTTCTTCCGCCGGAATGTCGCAACAATCTTGTAACAGTGACACCTGAGATGAACATGAAATTCCCAGATGTTCCTTTCCGTCCGGATCTTCCGAGCCAGTTCAAACATGGTGCCGTTCTTGAAGTGATCAAAGCGGGAGCAGGTGCAAATTATAGCGAACACAAGGCTATCGCCACAGGTGTCGGTATCGTTTGGGCAAAGAAAGACGGCAAGTTTGTAGGAGGTTATGCAGCAGAGTATGTGCAATTCTTTGATGCACTTATTGATGACGACATCGCCAAGGCTTCTGCAGAAATGTGGCTTAACAAATCATTGAACCACGAACTTTCTATCCGCGGTATGGAACAAGATGGTGAGAAAGAACTCTATCACAACTATCTCAACATACCTGCCGACAATCCATTCGGATATTGCTTCACAGCAATCGGTTTTCTTAATTTCGGTTACGCACCGCTTTGCAAATAAAAAAGGGCGTGATATAAATTAACGGTGCCCCGGTCCCGGTTGTTCCCAATCCGGGGTGGGGCACTTTTATAACTAAAAAAATATAAAATGGCTGATAATACAACAAACATGACATCGGCCCCGACAACTCCACCTGTGCCAACTTCTACGTCAACCGTCAACGCTGACGCATCCGGCTCCAAGGCAGGTTCCTCCACCCCGGCTCCCACTTCCTCAGTGCATAAACTTGGGCTTATAGGCTTAACGGCTATAGTTTTCAGCTCCATGATCGGTGGCGGTATATTCAATATCGCCCAGAACATGGCCGACGGAGCGGGCCTCGGCGCCGTGATCATTGCCTGGATTATCACCGGTTTCGGAATACTTTTCCTTGCCTTGACTTTCAAGGTGCTTGCATACCGCAAACCCGACCTTAACGCCGGTATATACCAATACGCACAGAAAGGCTTTGGCGATTATGTCGGCTTCAACATAGCCTGGGGCTATTGGCTATGCGTGGCTCTCGGTAATGTGGCATACGCCGTGATGCTCAACGACTCTTTCGGAGCCTTCTGGCCTGTGTTTCTCAAACATGGATGGCCCACAATTGTGTTCGGTCTCGTGCTGATATGGGGAATGTTCATTCTCGTGGTAAGAGGTCTCCAGACAGCTTCTGCGGTCAACAATATCATGACCGTCATCAAGTTCGTGGCTATAGTGCTGATTATTATCATTCTCATCATATATTTCAAGGTGGGTCTCTTCACCCGTGACTTCTGGGGCCACATGAATATCGACGGCTTCAAGAATCTCGGAAGTATAGGTTCCCAGATCGAGAGCACCATGCTCGTCACAATGTGGTGTTTCATCGGTATAGAAGGTGCCGCGATGATGTCGTCGCGAGCCAAAAGAGCCACCGACGTGGGCAAAGCCTCTGTGTTGGGATTCTATCTTGCCTTGATTCTTTACGCTCTGGTATCAATCCTTTGCTTCGGTATCATGACCCAGCCCGAGATGGCAACTCTCGACGACCCCTCCGTGGCTTATGTGCTGAGGCACGTGTGTGGCGACTGGGCCTACTATTTCGTGGTTGTAACCGTTATCCTCTCGCTCATATCCTCATGGGTGGCGTGGACTCTAGTCTGCGCTCAGACTCCTTATGGGGCCGCTTCCGTAAATATCTTGCCGAAGCAGTTCCTCAGGATGAACAAGCGGGACATGCCTGCATACGGTCTTGTGGCCTCGAGTATATTCATGAGTATCTTCATGGTGCTCGTCTGCACCGCGCATAATGTATATATGGCTGCCCTCAACCTCACCACTGTGATGGTGCTCCCGGCTTATCTGTTCAGCGGTCTCTATCTTTGGAAAGCTGCCATAGTGAAAGGGGAATTGGGTGATAATCTTGCCAAACGTCAGAAATACGGCGACCTGTGGATCGGGGTGATCTGCACACTCTATTGCGCGTGGTGTCTCTATGCCGGCGGTCTGCTTCTCTTACTTGTCACCTCGATATTCTATTTGCCCGGTACATATTTCTATTATCTTGCAAGGAAACAGCAGGCTCCGAATCATCACCTCACCTCAAAGCTTTTCTTCAAACCATACGAATGGTGGATTTTTATCGGATTGATAGGTTGCACGGTTGCATCAATCATCCTCTTGTGTATGAATAAAGTCAATCTCGGAACCTAATAAGCGATGATTATGAAAAAAAATATTTTATTGGGAATGGGAGTTCTGTGTGCCCTGACCGGAGGAGCCCAGAACCATCCGGCAAAACAGAATGAGTCGCAAGAGATCCACACAGTAGGATTCACACCGGCTGATTCGGCGGCGGTTTATCGCGTATTTGTAGAGAATGCGCCGAAACGTTTCCAAATAGCGGGGGCACCACGGTTTGCAATTGTAGGAAAGGATGAAAAATTTTATCTCGGTATAGGAGGTTCTGCAAAAGGAGTAGTAGGATTTGATTTTCCCGATCCTATCTCAAGCCCTATGTATTTCACCACCTCCAATATCAACATGAATCCCACGCCGGGCAACGGCGGTCATTTCTGGATAAATGCGCAGCAATCCTATCTGTATTTTAATGTCGTTGCATTACCGGGAACAAAGAACCAGCTTGGTTTCTATTTTAATTTTGACTTATGCGGAAGCAGTTACACTCCGGTGATTCAAAATGCCTATCTTACCTACAGAGGATTTTTGTTGGGATATAACACCTCTATATTTTATGATGGCAATGCATGTGGCCCGGGAATTGACAAGGAGGGCCCCAATTCAATGACATGGGCATTGAACACGGTTCTGGATTATATCCATTCCTTCAAGAACGGTGTGTCGGTTGCTGTGGGAGCTGAAATAGGAACCTATAGTTACACCACGAACAACTACACCTCTCAAGTGTCGCAAAGGCTTCCTGATATTCCGGCTTATGTGCAGTATAATTTCAACAACAATCCTAACTCTTATGTGAGGTTCTCTGCCATAGCTCGTTTTCTGCAGTATCGCGACCTTGTTGCGCCAGCAAAGAATAAAACAGTCGGCGGATGGGGAGTGAAAGCCTCGGGAACCGTGCCTATCGGAAGCAAGTGGCAGACATATTTTCAGGCAGGATATGGAAAAGGCATCACAGGATATTTCGAGGATCTGAATGGCATGAATCTGGATCTTACTCCGAGTCCTACAGTTGATGGAAAACTTGACGCAGTTCCTGCTTGGGGAGGTTACTTCGGGTTACAATACAATTGGACGAACAACTGCTATTCCTCGATATGCTACAGCCATTTGCGGAACTATGCCAAAGACTATGGAACAAACGGAGACCCAAATGTTGCATGGGACACCCAGTACAGTTATGCTCAATACATGGCCCTGAATGTTTTCTATAATATCAATTCCATGTTGACCTGGGGTCTTGAATGGGATTGGGGCCGTCGTGTGAACTTCGACCATAATTCAAAGCATGACAACCGTCTGCAGACAATGCTGCAGTTCACATTCTGAAAAGTCTTAAGTGTATAATGAGAGATGGCTCTTCAGGCCGTCTCTCTTGCTTTTTAAAATAATCTTCAGACAGTGTGCAAAACTTTGTTTTTACTAAAACGTTATAATTAAAAACAACAATCAGATTTTGTTGCAATTATTATAACAGAAAAAATAAAAATTATGGATAAACTAAGTTACGCATGGGGCATGGCTATGGGCCAGCAGCTCAAAGGTATGGGAGTGAAAGATCTAAACAAAGAGGATTTTGATGAAGCAGTCCACACTTCTTTTGAAGGGAAAGAGACCAAACTCACTCCGGAGGAGGCTCAGAAGATATTAAACGAATACCTTCAGGAGTTAAATAAAAAGAACGAAGCGATAGCACGTGAGGCCGGAGATAAATTCTTGGAAGCCAACAGGAAAAATCCTGGAGTACATGTAACGTCTTCAGGACTTCAATATGTTGTTGAAAAAGAGGGAACAGGAAAAAGTCCGTCAGCCACCGACGAGGTAACGGTGCATTACACCGGAAAACTTCTTGACGGCACAGTTTTCGACAGTTCTATCAACAGAGGAGAACCCGCCACCTTCCCGTTGAACCGTGTTATACCCGGATGGACAGAAGGTCTTCAGTTGATGAAAGAGGGTGGGAAATACACATTCTTCATTCCTTCTGACCTGGCCTACGGGCCCAACGGCATCCCTAACGTGATACCGCCCCACAGCACATTGATTTTTGATGTGGAACTTATCTCAGTCAAATAACAATATTTACATAACTAATGAAAAAAATAAAAATTTTTTTACCGGGAGTTCTTGTTTTTATTGCAGGAGGACTCCTGGTTTCTTGTGGAAACAAGAAGGCAGCAGACTCAACAAATGAGTCTGAGGTTCAAAACATCATGGATAGGCCAATACCCGGCATAAACCACACCGAGTATAATGCTGCATTTTTCAACGATGAATCCAACAAAGGAGACACGGCTTCTTCAGCAAAATATGCCGAAACCGAAACCGGTCTGAAATATGTGATAGTGAAAGAGGGGGAGGGGAAATCTCCAAAACCCACCGACAATGTCACAGTTCATTATGTAGGTACACTTCCTAACGGGTTTGAGTTCGACAGCTCTATTGACAGAGGCGAACCTACCACGTTCCCGTTGAACCGTGTTATACCCGGATGGACAGAAGGTCTCCAGTTGATGAAAGAGGGAGGTGTGGCTGTGTTTTATATTCCGGGTCAACTTGCCTATGCAAACGGTGTTCCTGACCAAGAGACAGGCGGCTACCTGATTCCGCCCATGTCACCGTTATTGTTTTGGGTAGAGTTAATTGAAGTTAAATGAAATGAGGGTTTCAATCAGATTCTATAATTTTGCAGTTGCGCTAACAGGTTTTTTTATTCTGTCAGGTATGGTTTCCTGCAAGGGGAGAACCACCGGGAATATGGTTCCTGACGGCGACACGATAGAAGTGGTGATTATGCAGCCACTTGAAAACGATACAAATAATTTAATACAAGATCAAGAGAATGAAGATTTTTAAATTTTTGCCGGTGGCAGCTGTTGCTTGTCTTGCCGTGTCGTGCCAAAATGGTGGAAGCGGAAGTCTGGGAAGCAATTCATCACAGACCGATTCACTCATGTATTATCTTGGAGAGCTTAACGCCGTGAATTATCTGCGTCAGGCAGAACAAGACACAACCATGAAGGAAACAGGGGCGAAGCAAGCATATCTTAACGGAGTGCGTGCCGGATTGGCAGCTCTTCGCGACGGTGATGAAAATTACAACAATGGCGTGATGATGGGAATTCAGATGGCGGCAAGTTTTATCTCTTATTCAGAACAGATTGAGATGCCGGTCAACAAGAACCAATATCTTAGTAGTCTGAGTAACACCATCATGGCAGACACCATGCCGAACGCTCAGTTGGTGCAGATGGAAATGAATCGCATTATGAATTCAATCCAACAGGAAAAAGATAAGAAAGACGTTGTTAATTCTCAATCTACATTAAAGCAGATTGCAGAAGCTCAGAAATTGCCGAAGATTGATGATGACTTATATGGCAAAGTCACCACAACAACAGACGGTGCAATCCTCAACGTGGGTGATGAAGTGAAGGTTGATGCTCAATTGACACGTGAAGATGGAACCCCGATAACATTCCCTATAGCTCCGACCGGAAAAATCGGCAATAAGAGATCGTTCCCTGATGTTATCTCGAATGCTATGTTGAACCTCAGGAGTGGAGAAAGCGGAGAATTTTTGACATCTGTGCATGCATTGCTCGGAAATCGAGCCCAGCAAATGAAACTCAAACCCACCGATGTGATAAAAATCAATATCAAGGCAACATTGGTGCCTCGTGAAGATAATAAAGAGGAGAGCAAGGATGCCAAATAGGCATCATTCCTCCAGAATAAACGGAATCAATACTTTTGACGGCGCTTCAATCGGAGTGCCGTCTTTTTCTGCGGGAATCCATGCCGGCATCAGGGCAACTATTCTAAGGGCTTCCGTTTCAAGATCAGGATCTACAAACTTTATTATTTTGATCTGTTTAAGCGTGCCGTCGGTCATTACCAGGAACCCGACAGTCACTACCCCTTCGACGCCATTCTCTTTCGACACTTCCGGATAGTGAAGATTATCGTTTATAAATTTGGTGAGTGCGGCATCTCCCCCCGGGAAAGTGGGTTCATCGGATGCCTTTGCCGGCAATATAAATATTAAGAGGCTGACAATACAAAATAATTTTCTTAGCATGGAATTTTATTTTATTTATATGACAAAATTAATTGAATAAAGATTAATTGCAAATCTTTGCAAACAGCAATCTCTTTGCTACCTTTGTATTTATGAATTTAATTAAACGAACGGTCGGTGTGTTGCTTGGCTCATTATCGCTGCTGACTCTTTCTGTGGCATGTGGAGACAAAGAGAAGACGATGAATGAAGAAGTGGCTGCCGAAAAAGTTGTTGAGGAGGTGGGGAGTAAGGATGCTCCCAAGCCTGCCGTGTCCTCGGCAACAGGTGTTAGAAGAATAAGGGTAAATAATATCGGGCCCTTGGCTAAAGTCTTCAACGACAGCAATTACCACCAGCTCGTCATAGCAAAGCAGCTGGGAATAGAGCCGATAGAAGATTTAAGGACAAGTTATTTCACCAAACGTCCGATAGTGAAGGTTTCAAGTGGCGAATATTACCAGATAGACTCCTTGCGTCATTCCATCCCATACCTTGTGCCGGAGGCTGCAGGATTGCTTGAAGATATAGGTAAAAATTTTATCGACTCATTGGGGAAAAGAGGTGGAGATGGTTACAAAATCAAGGTCACCAGTTTGCTCCGGACACCGGAAACTGTGGGTAGGTTAAGAAGGGTGAATGTGAATGCAACCGACTCCTCGACTCATCAGTATGCCACGACTTTTGATATTTCATACGTCAATTTCTTTTGTGAAGACACAACACGTCTGATAAATCAAGGAGATTTAAAGAACCTGTTGGGGGAAGTTCTGTTAGATCTCAAGAATCAAGGAAGATGTCTGGTGAAATATGAAGTTAAAACGGGATGTTTCCATATCACCGTAGCCAGATGACGTAATGGCTAAATACTACGACAATACATATAGTCATGAAGCATCCGGGTTTGAAAAGAATCCGAAAAAAAAGCTATGGCTGCTCCTGTTAAAAATATTTTGTTGGTTTTTGGGGATTGTAGGTGTTTTGATTATAGGGTTTTGCATCGGGGTTAGTCTTTATCTCACTCCTGATCGGCTCGCACGATTGATAGGTGATAAAAGTGAAGAATATCTTGATGGAAAAATTGAAGTAAAAGCAGCCGAATACACATTTTTCTCAACCTTTCCGTGGCTATATTTTGAAGCGGATTCGATAAGGATTATGTCAAAATCATTTCCGTCAGTTCCGCTTGGCACGATAGTTGCATTAAAGGGAGGCATAAATGTGCGACAATTGATAACCGGGAAAGTGGAGCTGAAGGATGTGGAGATTAATTCACCATCAGTGAATCTTTATGTTGAAAGTGATACTGAAGATAATTTTGACATATTTCCTAAAATCCCGCGAGGGATGAAGATCCCACAGATTTCTGTCAATAATTTCCGAATAAATCCTCCTATTGAGCTAAGCTATAGCTCTGTTCCCGATTCACTTGAAGCGAAAGCGACAATGGATTCATTTTATCTTGAAAACACCGGAGGATTAAGCTACAAATTCGGATTTGACGGCACAATTGCAGGATGCTGGAAGAATTATAACCTGAATGAGCCGATACCTGTGTCAATGAACACTACGGCAACTTTAAGATACAATGATTTTTTACTTAATCTGGAGAATCTGAGAGTAGTTATAGGAGATATCAAGGCAGAATTGCAAGGCAATATTGAAGCTGACTCGGAAAAACTGAGGGTGGAAAACTTTGACCTGAACCTTAAAATAGCAAACGTATTCAACTTGATGGGGAATCTCGCCGAATTCTTGCCTTCCGGTATAGAAATTCCCAAGGGAATCGAAGGTTATCTGCCGCTTGAATTAAACTGCAAGATTCTCAATCCCTTGTCTATTGAATATTCCTTGTTGAAAAACGGAGCTGTTCCTGAAATTCCGGCAATTGAGGCTACGCTCAATATCACTGACGCATCTTTAGGATATATTCCTCCTTACGGAAAAGAGATACGTGCAAATGATGTGATGTTGAACGCCGTGTGTGAATATAATCCCGATGAAACTGAAAAATCATTTGTAGAGATAAGCAATCTTCGGTTGGGTGGAGAGGGAATTTCACTTGAACTGCAAGGAAGACTCGACAATCTGAATGGAGAGACACAGGTTGTGAAAGGTCATGCCGATTTCAGCAGCCATCTTATGGAAACCCTATCCTATCTTCTGCCGATATCAGATTTTAAGGTCAAGGGAAATATAGCCGGGAATGTGTCAGTTAATTGTGCCCTTAATGATTTAGGAAGAGGAGGTGTAAGTAATATTGAAATGAGAGGAGACATAAAATCTAAATATCTCAGCGCTGCTACGTCTTCAAATAAAAATCTTTTAATTGTTGACAACCTCAGATCGGCCTACATTTTTTCAACTCCGGAATATCCGGTTTCAACATATAAGGATTCAAGAATTAAGCTGGAAATAGATGCATCGAAGTTGTCGGGTGCCCCTTTGGCCGGTTCCTCAATTGAGGTGGGTCAGTTTAACCTGAACCTTGATCTTGCAGACACAACAGATGAGACTGACCCGGCAGGGAATCTTATTTTCAGTTCCGGTGTCTTCAATGTTGAGTCAAATACAGGAGTTTTTGAAGGCTCAGGTTTAAAATTGAAAGCCCAAGGACATTTGAATTCATCGCCTGTAGCAGAAGCCAAATCCACTTATTCGAACAACGAATCAGACGATGGCAAAATTATAGCCGAAAGGGTAGCACACACTCCTCTATATCTTGAATATCAAGGTGGAGGCATGATTCAGACAATAACTAACCTTGCCACACTAAATGCAGAACTGACACTCACACAAGGAAGGTTTAAATCCTCCGCCTATCTCTACCCGATAGACTTCAAAGGATTGTCGGTTGTTTCGAATTTAAATGACATAGAATTTTCAGTATCCAGGATAGGAGTGTCTCATTCAGCCTTAAGTATGAGCGGAAATTTAAAAGGACTTAGAGGATTTCTCAATTCACCGGACCCGGTGCTTCTCAAAGCGGATGCTAACATAAATTTTGACAATGTAGATATTAATGAGCTTTCGTGGGGATATTATGGGACTTTGATAAAATCCGGCGAAAAGGATGCACTTGCCATGCCGGGAAAAGAACCATATAATGCCTCGGATTCAATATGTGTTGCCATACCGCGCAATATTGAAGCCCAACTGAGATTGCGGTCGCAATCAGCGGAATATATGGGCTATAAATTTTCTCCACTTTCAACTGACATATTGGTGAAAAACGGGGATGCCACATTAAGCCGTCTTACCATAGGGACTCCATATTGCACTGCAGAGGTTGACTGGACATATTCCACTACCCGACTCGACAATATATTCATGGATCTGAAAGCCGACATAAGAAATTTCAGTTTCACACCATTCTATTCCGTATTTCCTGAAATGATTTCAAAGGCTCCGGAATTGAAAGATCTAAGCGGGTTTATAAATGCCGGTGTCAATTGCAGGTTTCTCATGTATCCCGACATGTTCATGAATTCCCGGTCGTTGGAGGCCAAATTTGAAATTGACGGCACCGGCCTGAATTTCGCGCGTCAGGGAAAGATAGAAAGATTCACCCATCTTATGCTTATCAAGGGAGATGAGCCCATTCATTTGTCGAATCTGCATATAACGGGAGGATTCCATGACAATATCCTGCAGGTGAATCCTTTCAAGCTTCAGTTCGGGGGCTATCAGATAGGTATAGCGGGAATTAATAATATTAAAGGTGATATGTATTATCATCTTGCCTTGGAGAAATCACCTTTTCATCTCCCTTTCGGTGTTAATCTGAAAGGTAGTTTCCAACATCCTGAAGTCAGACTGGGTGGGACCCATATCGATGAAGATGAAAGTGAAAGAATCTCTTCGGATCTTGGTGGTGATATCAATGTCAATATCATGGCTTGGTTGAGACGAGGATGGCAGATGTTTTTGAAAGCCGCCGCCAAATATGAGATGGAAAACAACGGTAAAAAACCATTAAACTGATAAGAGTTTGAAAGCAGAGAATCAGAGAGTGTTGCCGCGTGATATCAGGGCGGCATTGGTGGATATGGACGGTGTCCTCTATGATTCCATGCCGCATCATGCCAAGGCATGGTATGGAATGTTTAAGGAATTGGGTCTGAATGTAGATCCGGAAGAATTCTATCTTTATGAGGGGATGACCGGTGATGCCACAATCGACATGATTTTCAAAAGAGAATTAGGGAGAGAGGGCACTGAGGAAGAACATAAAAAACTTTATGCAAGAAAGGCGGAGATTTTTGTTGATTCCGGGCAAAAGTTGAAAATGCCGGGAGCAGGAAAAATGCTGGAAGCATTGAAAAGGAGAGGATTAAAGACAGTGCTTGTAACCGGGAGCGCACAAGAAAGTCTGATAGACAGTCTGAATAATGATTACCCCGGATTTTTCCCAAAAGAACGGATGGTTACCGCTCTGGATGTTACAAAAGGGAAGCCTGATGCCGAGCCTTACCTCAAAGGGCTTGAAAAATCGGGCGAGGAGAGGGGAAAAGTGATAGTTATTGAAAATGCCCCTATGGGAGTTAAAGCGGGAAAGGCTGCGGGACTCTTCACAATTGCGGTCACAACGGGCCCAATACCACGGGAGGAGTTTGAAAAGGCGGGAGCCGACATGATATTCCCAAATATGGAATCTTTTGCAGATTGGTTGGAAGAGAATCTGCCTGGAAATCCTGCCCTAGAACTTGACAATATTGTTGAAAATCTTTCTGCCGACAAGATGGTTGTGGTTACCGACAGAAATGTGGAACGACTTGTTTTCCCCCTTCTCAAGGATTCTGAAGTGGTAAATAGATCCAGAAGGGTTGTTTTGTCGCCGGGAGAAGAGAACAAAACGTTGAAGTCGGTTGAAAAAATATGGGAAGCCTTGGAAGCGGAAGGTGCTACACGCAACAGCCTGCTTATCAATATCGGAGGAGGAATGATAACCGATACCGGAGGATTTGCGGGGTCAACCTTTAAACGAGGAATCAGATGCGTGAATTTTCCCACCACACTTCTTGGAGCCGTTGATGCGGCGACGGGGGGGAAGACCGGTGTTAATTTTCAAGGTCTTAAAAATGAGATAGGTGCTTTCCATCTCCCGGAGGAGGTTATAATCAGTTCCCTTCCGTTGCAGGTTTTGCCGAAACGAGACCTAATGTCGGGATATGCCGAGATGCTGAAGACAGCCTTGATAGCCGACCGAGGTTTTTACATGGAGCTGTTTGATGTGGAAAAATTTGTTTCATCATCTGTTACGTTAGAGAAGGGGATGAGGAAATGTGTGGAGATAAAGGAAGCGGTGGTTGCAAGTGACCCCACTGAAAAAGGTTTGAGAAAAATATTGAATTTCGGACACACTGCAGGTCATGCATTCGAAAGTCTTGCGTTGGAAAGAAATATAGATCTCACCCACGGGGAGGCTGTAGCCCACGGTATGCTTGTTGAGTTAATATTGAGCAATCTGATATTGGGCTTCGACTCAAAGGAGCTCTCCCTTTATGCCAATGACATTTTAAAGGTGTATTATCCTAAGCTACAGGCAGGTTGCAAAGACTATGACAGGATAGAAGAACTCATGGGTCACGACAAGAAAAACCGTGGGAATTCAAAAGTGAATTTCACACTTTTAAAAGAAATCGGCGAACCGGAAATCAATCATGAGCCTTCAGCTGAAAATATACGCGCAGCCTTCGACATTTATTGCGACATGATGGGTTGAAAAAACTCAAAGTCATGCTATAAGGGAGAGTTTGCTCTTGATGCATAAATTTATTAAATTTGCTGATTATAACGAAGCTTCGAGGCTTTGTTTCAAGAATGATAAAGAAATACAATTCTATGATAAGAAGATATCTCCTGCTCACATTACTGATGGGCGGAATTTTCGCCGGATGGTCAATGACCGACCAACAGGTGATTGCCTATATAAAACAACAGGCAGCCTCCGGAAAGTCGCAAGCTGAAATCGGTCAGGAGCTGCTTTCGAAGGGTGTTACCACGGAGCAGGCATTGCGCATCAAGAAACTGTATGACCAGGGGGAGGAGGGGGATCTTTTCGGAGAAGGGTCCATGTCAACCGACAGAACCAGGACATCTGCGCAGAACACCAAGACTCTCACGAAAGAGGAACGGAGCAAGCTCAACAAGAGAAGGGCTGCACTTGCCAAACAACAAAAGGGGAGCGGACTGAGCCTTGACGGTGATATGATGTTGGAAGACGACTACGGGTTGTATTATGACAATTTCGATGACGATTATTCGGAAGAGAGCGATGTCGGGAAGACGATTTTCGGCCATGACATATTCAACAGCAATGACCTCACGTTCGAACCGAACGTGAATATAGGCACTCCTCAGAACTATCGGCTCGGGCCCGGTGATCAGGTTTTCATTGATATTTGGGGTGCTAACGAGGAGCATTTGAAGGAGATAATTTCTCCGGAAGGCAGCATCATGATTGAGCAGCTAGGGCCGGTGTATCTCAACGGGATGTCGATATCGGAAGCCAACAAACACATCAAGTCGCAGTTTTCAAAGAAATATGCAGGTGTGAATGATGAGGAAACCGATATTCAGGTAACCTTGGGAGAGGCACGCACAATCATGGTGAACATACTCGGTGAGGTAGAAGTGCCCGGCACATTGCTTGTGTCGCCATTTTCATCGGTTTTCAATGCGTTGTATCTTGCCGGTGGTGTTAACGACATCGGTTCGTTAAGAAATATCCAGGTTTTGAGAAACGGTAGAAAGGTTGCCGGAATAGATGTTTATGATTATCTATTGAAAGGGAAATCAGACGGCGATATTCTACTTCAGGAGGGAGATGTGGTTATAGTCCCTCCCTACGAGCAGCTTGTTAATGTCACCGGAAATGTGAAGCGTCCCATGTATTATGAGATGAGACCTGAAGAAACATTGGCGGATCTATTGGAATATGCGGGAGGTTTCACGGGAGATGCATATTCAGGCATGATAAGACTTGAGAGACATACGGCCACTGAAAACGAGCTATATAATGTAGATCGTAACGATTTTCAGACCTATCATCTTCAGGATGGGGACGTAGTGACAATCGGCACTGTATTAGACAGATATTCCAATCGTGTTGAGCTGCAGGGATCTGTGATGCGTCCGGGGATGTATGCCATCAGTCCTAACATGACCACCGTTTCAGAGCTTATAGCCCTTGCCGACGGTCTTGAAGAGGATGCCTATACCGGGAGGGCGTTGCTTTATCGTGAAGGTCCGGAATTGCAGCTGCAAGTGTTGGCTCTGGATCTTGGAGCAATATTGAGCGGACGCGAACCGGATATTGAATTAAAGAAAAACGACGTGCTTGTGATATCAAGCATGGATGAAATAATCGACCGTGGCACACTGACCATAGACGGGCAGGTCGCAAATCCGGGCGAGTATCCTTATGCAGAGAACACAACACTTGAAGACCTGATACTTGAAGCGGGAGGTCTTCTTGAAGGAGCGTCAACAGCCAGGGTTGATATTGCAAGAAGAATAGTTGATCCCGAGGCCACTACTCAGACACCTCAGTTGGCGGAATTGTTCCAGGTGTCAATTGATAAGACTCTGAAAGTAGGTACGGGTGTGAATTTTGAGCTTAAGCCCTACGATATGGTGCATATAAGGTTAAGTCCGGGATATGAGCCGCAGACTTCAGTCACCGTGAAGGGTGAGGTGCTTTTTGCCGGAGATTATGTTCTTGAAAAAAGAAACGAACGCGTGTCTGATCTTGTGCGCCGTGCCGGAGGTGTGTTGGATGCGGCCTATGTGAAAGGTGCGCATCTTGAAAGGAAACTCACCGAGGATGAATTCGAGGCGAGAAAGGAAACCATGAGATTCGCAATGGCACAAGGCCAGGGTGCAGACTCGGTGGCATTGAGCAAGATAGTTGTTGCCGACACCTATAATGTCGGCATTGACCTTGAGAAAGCACTGCAGTATCCGGGCAGTCACTATGATCTTGTTCTTGTAGAGGGCGACCAGCTTTATATTCCGCAGATGCAAAGCACCGTCAAGATTTCAGGTGATGTCATGTTCCCGAACTCAGTTGTATATGAGCCGGGTAAAAAACTGAAGTATTACGTAGATCAGGCCGGTGGTTATGGAGAAAAGGCGAAGAAGGGCAAGGCGTTTATAGTCTATTTAAACGGAACGGTTGCAAAAGCCAAGAGGAGCACCGAAATAGAGCCGGGATGCCAGATTATAGTGCCGACCAAGACAGCAGGCGGAGGTGTTAACTGGACAGCGATCATGTCTTTGGCTACCACGTTCACATCAGTCGCAACCTTGGCAGCCACAGTGGCCAATATATTCAAGTAACTTCATGGGGAGAGCATAGCAATTCCACAAAACAACAAGCGATGAAAGATGATCCCGAAGTAAATAAGCCGGAAGAAGAGGAAAAAGAGATAGATCTTCTTGAACTTGCATATAAACTATGGAGTCAGCGGAAACTTCTGTTGGTTTGGTGTATGTGGGGTGCCATAGCAGGTTTGATTATTGCTTTCAGCATACCTAAAGAATACACCACCGAAATCAAGCTTGCACCGGAATCACAGGGCACGAGGATGTCTTTTTCAGGAGGATTGAGTGCCTTGGCATCGATGGCGGGATTGTCGACCGGCTCCTCTTCCGGATCGGATGCGGTTTATCCGCAGCTCTATCCCGACATTGTAGAGTCGGTTCCATTTGCCACCAGCCTGTTTAATGTTCCTCTAACGGATTCGGAAGGGAATGAATACCTCTTGAGGGATTATCTAAAAAAAGAGATAAAAAAACCATGGTGGGGATATATAACAGGATTACCTATGCGGGCCGTCGGGTTTGTTTTATCAGGCGGCAAAAAAAAGGATGAGGTCGACACAATTATAATCACGGATAATTTTAAACTGACACCGGAGGAGATGGGCCTTGTGGGGATGATCCGGTCGAGGGTGAAGGCCAGTGTGGATCAGAAAACCAACCTTATCAGTATAGAGACTGAGATGCAGGATCCGCTTATCAGCGCTGTTCTGGCTGACACTGTAGTGAAAAGACTTCAGGATTATGTGACCGATTACCGCACGAATAAGGCAAGAAAAGACCTTGATTACGCCGAAATGCTGAATTCCGAGGCACAGGATGCCTATTATGAGGCACAGCAGCGTCTTGCCGATTATGTAGACCGCAACCAAAACCTTGCCACGAAGTCGGCACAGGTTACAAAAGACCGTTTGGAAAATGAGGCAGATCTGGCGTTTAATGTTTATAATGAAACTGCCATCCAGGTTCAGAATGCAAAATCAAAGGTTCAGGAAACAACGCCGGTTTACACTGAAATAACCCCTGCCACTGTTCCTATTCAACCCACTTCACCCAAAAAAGGACTTATCATAGGAGGTTTTATATTTCTTGCCTTCGTGGCCTGTGCAGCCTGGATATTGTTTGGCACTCCGCTTGTGTCGGAATATAAAAGCAAAGTGAAGGAATATCAGGGTAACCAAGAAACATCACAAGAGGGAAATGAAGGAAGTCCGGAGAGAGGTGAAGAGTTCCCGGCAGACAAAGAAAAAGAATGAAAAAATCGATAAGAAGAGGGCGCAAGGTTATGGTGACTTTGTGCCTTTTTGTATGGATATCGTTGGGGCTTTCCAATTTAGGTGAAACAAAAAAAGATCTGATCAGCGGATTGGTGGATATAGTTATGTCGAACGACACCGTTCCCGAGATAGAAGTGCCGATAGAGCTGCAGGATATCGTGCTTGGCTTTTACGCTGAAGAAACAATAGGTGATGAGGTGACAGCTGATGTATTAAGCTATTTGGCAGATGTTTATAAGGAACACGACTATTATGAGAAAGGGAGTTGGGCTAAGTCTCCTGTTAACCGGGTCAGCAGATACACGCCTTATTCAGGGGAACTTCCCGAATATGAAACCGGAGACTTCATTTTTCCAATAAAGGGGCCAATAACGTCATATTATGGCTACAGACCCAAATTCGGACGATTCCATAAGGGGATAGATATTGCCCTGCAATATGGCGACACGGTGAAAAGTTCTTTACCCGGAGTCGTGACCAAAACCGGCTATGACCCGGCGGGCTATGGTAATTATGTTGTTGTAAGTCATTCGGGAGGGGTTGAAACCCTCTATGCCCACCTCACATTGGGGATAGCAAAACCGGGACAAAAGCTTTCAGCGGGCGATGCTGTAGGTTTGGGGGGAAGCACCGGCAACTCAACAGGTCCACATTTACATTTCGAGACGAGGTATAGAGGTGTGGCGTTGGATCCTCTTTCATGGTTCGGCAAAGCAGGCAGTCTCCGATACTGAAGAGCGTAATAAAAAAACGGTATGCTTTCGCAAACACACCGCCAAAACAAAATTATGAAAAACATTAAACGCAAAGCTGCAGTAGCAGCGTTTTCTTTGAGCCTCTTGTCGGATTCGAACCAACGACCCCGAGATTACAAATCACGTGCTCTGGCCAACTGAGCTAAAGAGGCAGATGGGAGAGCGATCTACATCGCACAGCTCAACCCGCTACCCTTGCTTCGGTCAGGACCTGGGGGATTTACGGGGAGCAAGTCGTGCAGGACTCACCCGGGTGCAAAATTACCTCTATATTTGATGAAACACAAATTTTAGACTTGAATTTTTGTAAAATCGTGGTTTACAAAGCTAATGGCCAACACTAACTATTCTTATTTTCAAAAAGTTATAAAATAAAACAAGACTAATTAAAAACTGTTAATTTATATTAATTTACAGTGTTTCTTTAATGTTTAATACCACCTTACCCCGATAGCAGGCAAATCGCAATAATTTGCTAACTTTGCAATATGCAAGATGAAGATTTCGACATACGGCGTAGCAGCCTCAAGGAAACTGAAAAAGATATAGAGAAGGCATTGCGTCCTTTGGTGTTTGATGATTTCAACGGACAGGAGGGAATCATTGAAAATCTGCGCGTTTTCGTAAAAGCTGCAAGAATGCGTGGCGAGGCGTTGGATCACACCTTGCTTCATGGTCCTCCGGGTCTTGGAAAGACAACGTTGTCGAATATAATGGCAAATGAACTTGGAGTCGGATTCAAGGTTACGTCGGGTCCGGTATTGGACAAGCCCGGTGATCTTGCCGGCATCCTTATGAGTCTTGAGGAGAAAGATGTGCTATTTATAGATGAGATACACAGACTCCACCCCATAGTTGAGGAATATCTTTACTCGGCAATGGAAGACTACCGGATAGATATATTACTTGACAAGGGACCCGGCGCAAGGAGTGTGCAATTGAATATAGCCCCCTTCACATTAATTGGTGCCACAACGAGAAGCGGACTTCTGACTTCGCCCTTAAGGGCAAGGTTCGGCATAAACTGCCATCTTGAATATTATGATCATAATGTTCTGCAGGGAATTGTGAAGAGATCGGCGGGTTTGTTGAAAGTGAAGATCAATGATGACGCCGCTTTGGAGATTGCATTAAGAAGTCGCGGCACACCTCGCGTGGCTAATGCTCTATTGAGGAGAGTAAGAGATTTCGCCATGGTGAAAGGTTCAGGTGAGATAGATCTGGCGATAGCGCGCCATGCGCTTGAGGCACTTAATATCGACAGGTTTGGCCTTGATGAGATAGACAACAGGATCCTTCTGACCATAATAGACAAGTTTAAGGGAGGTCCGGTAGGGCTCACGACTATCGCCACGGCCTTGGGCGAGGATTCCGGCACGCTTGAAGAGGTGTATGAGCCTTTTCTCATAAAGGAGGGCTTCCTGAAGAGAACACCGCGAGGGCGTGAAGCCACCGACCTGGCCTACACTCATCTTAAAAGAAGGCATCCCAATAGTCCGGGCAGCCTTTTCGAAGAGTAATCCTACCTTATGAGTATAAAATCCCTTGCCAAAGACACTGCAGTTTATGGGCTAAGCAGCATTATAGGGAGATTCCTTAACTGGTGTCTTGTGCCTCTTTATGTCTATCTGTTCCCCTCCGAGGAATATGGTATAGTCACATATCTTTATGGTCTTACGGCAGTTATGCTCGTGATCCTGAATTATGGAATGGAGACCGGATTTTTCCGGTTTGCCAACAAGGAGGATAATCCGGAAAAGGTTTATACCACGTCACTGATTTCAGTCGGGACAACCTCAGTGATTTTCCTGATTCTGTTAACTGTGTTTCTTCAACCTATTTCGCAAGGATTAAGGCTTCCCGACCAGTCTTTATTTGTATGGCTTATCGGTGCCACTGTTGCCGTTGACGCATTCTGTAATCTTCCATTCGCATATTTGAGATATAAAAACAGGGCATGGCGTTTTGCGGGCATAAAGCTCATAAATGTAGGACTCAATATAGGGCTAAATTTGTTTTTTCTTTTGGTATGTCCCGAGATTGCTAAAACAAATCCGGGGCTTATTTCATGGTTCTATGGTGCCTTGGGGGGTGCCTCTTTCGGTATTGGATGGATTTTCATTGCCAACATCATATCTTCCTACATCATCCTGATCCTTCTCATGCCTCAGCTTATGGGAAGAAGGTGGGGATTCTCGTTGATTCTATTGAAACGAATGTTGAGCTACAGCTGGCCTCTCCTCATTTTGGCAATTGCCGGGATTTTGAGCCAAAACATGGGTCAGCTCCTTATCCCATATCTCTTTAGCGACGAGGAGGTGGCCCGGTCTATGGTGGGTATATATGGGGCGAATATGAAAATTGCAATAGTGATGGTTATGTTCACGCAAGCCTTCCGGTATGCCTATGAACCGTTTATATTCGCGCAGGCAAAAAATGAAGGGGAAAGCCGGGGCAAGATGTATGCCGACGCGATGAAATTTTTCATAATTTTCGGGTGGCTGATATTTCTCGGAGTGATGTTTTATCTTCCGGTGCTAAGGTTTTTTATCTCACCCTCTTATTGGTCGGGTCTAAGGGTTGTTCCTGTGATGATGGGAGCCGAATTATGTTTCGGAGTGTTTTTCAACCTGTCGCTATGGTACAAACTAACCGACAGGACAAGATGGGGCATGTATCTTTCCCTTATATGTTTTGTGATAATGGCGGGTCTGAACGTATGGTGGGTGAGATGGATAGGTGTGCCCGACGGCTATATGGGGTCGGCATGGGCTGCACTGGCAAGCTATTTCATCGTCATGTTGCTAAGTTATTTTATAGGTCGGCATTATTATCCGCTACCCTACGAAATTAAGGTGATAGGTGCCTACACATTTTTAGCTCTAATTTTTTATGTTGCAGGGATACTCATGGAATATATATTTCCAATGTGGGGATGTTTCATATTGCGTACAATCTTGCTTCTTATTTATGCAGGTGTTGTGGCATCGTATGAAAAAATACCGGTGATCTCTTCCATGTTGAAAAGAATCACCGGCAAGACTGTGGGAATCTGAATTCTGATGAAGTCTTACACCTCTATTTCCAGATCTTCCTCGAAAAAGTCGTCACTTTCTGCTGCCGCAGAGCTGAAATCATCGTCGGATGAATAAGATGAGTCGTTGTCATCTTTATTTTCGGAAGATAATATTGGATTGAATGATTTGTTTTTGTCTTTTGCTATATTTTCTTCAATAGCCTGCCTCACTTTTGTTTCAAGTTCCTTCATGAGCTCGGGATTTTCAGCTATAAGTTTTCTCACGGCCTCTTTCCCTTGTCCGAGTTTGTTTCCATCATAGGAGAACCAGGCACCGCTTTTTTTGATCACGCCCAATTCCACGCCATATTCAATAATTTCACCGGCCTTGGATATTCCTTGCCCGAACATGATGTCGAATTCGGCTCTTTTGAAGGGAGGTGCCACTTTGTTTTTAACAACCTTTACTTTAGCGATTCTTCCTATAGGTTTGTCGTCGTTATCTTTCAAAACGGTTGAAGGAGCAATTTCCATTCTCACTGTTGAATAGAATTTGAGAGCGTTACCCCCGGTAGTGGTCTGGGCGGGGCCATACATATTACCGATTTTTTCACGGGTTTGATTTATAAATATGCAGCATGTCCTGGTTCGGGAGATTGAGCCTGTGAGTTTTCTCATTGCCTGGCTCATGAGTCTTGCCTGGAGGCCGACATTCTTATCACCCATTTCTCCCTCAATTTCAGCTTTTGGTGTCAATGCGGCAACCGAGTCGATGACGAGGACATCCACAGCACCGGAGTTGATAAGTTGTTCGGCGATTTCAAGAGCCTGTTCACCATTGTCGGGTTGTGCTATCCAAAGATTATTCACATCCACGCCTAATTGTTCGGCATAAAATCTGTCGAAGGCGTGTTCGGCGTCAATGATGGCACATACGCCACCGGCTTTCTGTGCTTCCGCTATTATATGGATTGCGAGAGTGGTTTTACCCGAAGATTCGGCGCCAAAAATTTCAGTAACCCTTCCGCGAGGCACGCCGCCCACGCCTAATGCATAGTCTAGTCCGATAGATCCGGTGGAAACGGTCTCTATATTTTGGACAGCGTTATCCCCGAGCCTCATGATAGTGCCGGTGCCGAAGTCTTTTTCAAGGTGAGCCAAAGCCACTTCAAGAGCTTTTTTCTTTTCATCGGCGTCACTTATTCTGACAGCCTTTTTAACAGCCGCTTTTTTCTTTGCCATATTCATATTTTTTTAATGCCGGTGAGGCAAAACGTTTATATTGTCTTTTTGTCGGTGCAAATATAACAAGGAGCATAGGGAAACTCCTAATTTTTTAATGAATAAATTAAGTGTCAAGACATTAAATATTCTTAACAAGAGAAGTCTCACTGCAAATTTATTGCAGTGAGACTCCGTTTTCTATCAAATATCTAACAAATTAGAAGAAATGGGATTGAAGTATTATCACGCATCGATATTTGCATAGGTTGCGTGAGTCTCAATGAATTCTCTGCGGGGCCCAACTTCTTCACCCATGAGGATGGAGAAAGTGCGGTCGGCTTCGGCAGCATTTACAAGGTTCACTTGTTTTAGCATTCGGTTGGCAGGGTCCATTGTTGTTTCCCATAGTTGCTCAGGATTCATTTCTCCAAGACCTTTGTAGCGCTGAAGCACCATTTTGTCGCGGTTACCTTCGCAATGAGTGTCTACGAAACGTTGCACCTGCTGCTCGTCCCATGCATATTCCTGAATTTTTTTCTGTCCTTTTGTGCTGCATCTGTAGAGCGGAGGCGTAGCTATGTATAGGTAGCCGTTGTCTATGATTGGTCGGATCTTCCTATAGAAGAATGTCATGAGTAACGTTGCGATGTGTGCACCGTCGACGTCGGCATCAGTCATAATTATAATCTTATGATAGCGAAGTTTAGACATGTTTGGTTCTTTGGAATCTTCTTCTGTGCCTATCGTGACACCGAGAGCCTTGAACATGTTCACGATTTCCTCGCTGTCGAAAACTTTATGTTCCAAAGCCTTCTCCACATTTAGGATTTTTCCTCTCAGGGGAAGAATTGCCTGGAAATTGGGATTTCTTCCCTGTTTTGCCGATCCGCCTGCGGAATCACCCTCCACGAGGAAGAGTTCGCAAGCAGCGGCGTCACGGCTCATACAGTCTGCAAGTTTGCCGGGAAGGCCGCTTCCGGCGAGAGGTGACTTTCTCTGCACCTTCATTCTGGCGTTGTAAGCGGCATGGCGTGCCTGTGCGGCGAGGATTACCTTGTCGACTATAGCCCGGGCCTGTTTAGGATGCTCTTCAAGATAATATCTCAAGGCCTCGGATACGGCGGTCTGCACCACACCCGCCACATCGTTATTTCCAAGCTTTGTTTTTGTCTGACCTTCGAACTGGGGTTCTGCAACTTTAACGGAGACAACTGCGGTCAGTCCATCGCGAAAATCCTCCTTGGATAGTTCTATTTTTAGTTTGTCTAGAAGATGGTTGTCTTCCGCATATTTTTTCAAGGTGGTGGTTAATCCACGTCTAAAACCGGTGAGATGAGTTCCTCCCTCAATCGTATTGATATTGTTGACGTAAGAGAAGATATTTTCCGAGAATGAATTGTTGTAGGTCAAGGCCACTTCCACGGGCACATCATTCTTGACGGTGTTTAGGTGAATTATATCGTCGATCAAAGGGGTTTTGCCTTGGTCGAGGTATTTCACGAATTCTTTTAACCCTTCAGTGCTTTTGAAAACTTCTTTACGGTAATTCCCATTCTCGTCGATTTGTCTGAGGTCGGTCAGCGACAATGTGATTCCGGCGTTCAGATATGACAGGTCGCGCAGGCGGTTGGCGAGAGTCTCGTAGTCATAGACGGTTTCCGTGAAGATAGAAGCGTCGGGATGGAAAATGATAGTTGTGCCGGTGTGGTCGGTTTCCCCCACCACTTCAAGGCTTGTTGTCGGGTCGCCGAAAGCGAATTCCATCATGTGTATTTTGCCGTCACGGTGCACCTCGGCTCTAAGGTAGTCGCTGAGAGCGTTTACGCAACTGACGCCTACACCATGCAGACCGCCCGACACCTTATATGTGCCTTTGTCGAATTTACCGCCGGCATGGAGCACCGTGAGCACCACTTCGAGCGCCGACTTGTTCATCTTGTCGTGCATATCTACCGGTATGCCACGGCCGTTGTCGGTGACTTTGATAGAGTTGTTTTCAGTTATTGTCACTTCGATATTGTCGGCGAATCCGGCGAGCGCTTCATCGATAGAGTTGTCAACCACCTCATAAACGAGATGATGGAGGCCTCTGGCAGAAATGTCGCCGATATACATGGCGGGACGTTTTCTTACAGCTTCAAGACCTTCAAGCACCTGGATATTATCGGCGCCGTATTCGTTGACGGTTTCCCTTTTGTCTAAATCTTCTGACATTATAAAAATCCTTTATTTTGCCTCTGGGAGCGAAAAAATCAAGCACTCCCTTTTAAGGCGATTATACCACAAAATTAATGAAAATCGTTGAGGATGCCAAAGATTTGAGTCGCATAAATGGACCTTAAAATTGGAGGAAATGGGGAGTCGGATTAATATTTGAAAATTGGGTGAAAGGTTCAAAGTTTTATCAGTGAGATTCTATTTTTTATTAAGGGAAATTTTTGTAAATTTGCATAGTAAGGGTAAAGGGGGCTTTCCCAATCGAAAAGAGCCCTTGCAAACCAGAGAAAAGGATAAAATAAATCAACCCAAAAATACAAATAAAAGCGATGACAAAAATTGGTATCAATGGCTTCGGCCGCATCGGACGTTTCGTCTTCCGTGCATCAACAAAAAGAGACGATGTAGAAGTTGTAGCAATCAACGACCTTCTTCCGGTTGACTATATGGCTTACATGCTGACTTACGACACAATGCACGGTCGTTTCGACGGCACAGTTGAGTATGACATGGAAAAGAGCCTTCTGATTGTAAACGGCAAGCCGATCCGCGTGACTGCCTGCAAGAATCCGGCAGAGATAGGATGGGGCGCAGTAGGTGCTGAATACGTGGTTGAATCAACAGGACTTTTCCTGACCAAAGAGAAAGCTCAGGCTCATATCGATGCCGGTGCTAAATATGTTGTTATGTCGGCTCCTTCAAAAGACGACACTCCTATGTTCGTTGTAGGCGTGAATGACGGCACATACGCAGGTCAGCCGATCGTTTCCAACGCATCTTGCACCACCAACTGTCTTGCACCGCTTGCAAAAGTATTGAACGACAAGTTTGGAATCGTTGAGGGACTTATGACAACTGTTCACTCCACAACAGCAACCCAGAAGACAGTTGACGGTCCTTCTATGAAAGACTGGAGAGGTGGTCGCGCTGCATCAGGCAATATCATCCCGTCGTCAACAGGTGCTGCCAAGGCTGTGGGTAAAGTAATCCCCGAGCTTAACGGCAAGCTCACAGGTATCTCAATGCGTGTTCCAACACTTGACGTTTCAGTTGTTGACCTTACCTGTAATCTTGAAAAACCTGCTACCAAAGAGCAGATCTGCAATGCCATGAAAGAGGCTGCCGAAGGTGAATTGAAGGGTGTTCTCGGCTACACTGAAGATGCAGTTGTAAGCTCAGACTTCCTTGGTTGCCCGCTTACCTCAATCTTTGATGCAAACGCCGGTGTTTATCTGACCGATAAGTTTGTGAAGGTTATATCCTGGTATGACAACGAGATCGGTTATTCAAACAAGGTTCTCGATCTTATTTCAGTAATGAAAAAATACAACGGTTAATCAAACCGAAGTATAAGAATCAAAAGGGTGGCAATTTTGTCACCCTTTTTGATTGCCGGTTGGAAACAGAGTTATATAGCTTTGTGGATTTACCGTAAAAAAGAGGTGAGCCTGATCTGAAATTCAGGCTCACCTCTAAGTTTTAAATAAAAGTGATTAATTCACTACTTTCATTTCAATTGTGAAGTCGTTGAGGTTAACAGTGAATGCAACCTTTCCCCCTGTCCAGTCGGGACAAGACCAGTTTCCTTTACCTTGTGTGGCGTTGACACCTTCCTGATAAACGGGACCTGTGTAGATGCCGTTGGTGAACGATATTTCAAGACTTGCATCGTTGTTCTGAGAACCTATGGAGAAGAGATCCCAATTGTCGAGCAATGCATGGTAGAAACGGAACATGAAATCACCGGCAGGGATTTCATAGGTACCCGTATAGATAAGAGAACCCACTTCTGTTTCATTGAGCGGCATTGTGTCGCCTGCCGGAGCTGTTGTCCATCCTTGCGGTGCGCCTACAAGATAAATTGCGCCGGCGAGAGGATAAACGTCATATTCCATTGTCTCCATATTGATTTTGAACTCGAACTTTCCTTCACCGGGTATTTTACCTGCCTGCGGATCAACATCGGTGAGCACACCTGATTCAGAATCGTCTCCATCAAGTTCAGTGCCGAGAATGAAGTCCCAAGAACCTGATTCATAGCTTGACTGGGGTGCTATCTTCCACCAGTTGTCGCCATTCTGATAAAAGACGTAAGTGAAGACAGGATTGTCATAGACGCTTTCGTCAGGATCGTGGTAGAACATATAGTCGCCCTCAGCGCCGAGATCCCAAGTGGTTGCGTTTGATAGGAAATAATATGCATCTTCAATGACGAAACCTTCGTCGATACACATTTCCTCCAAAGTTCCCTCCAGAATGTAATAATCGGTAGAACCATAACGATAGTCGCTGCCGTCAACATTTACATAGAGAGGGATTCTGTAATATACAGTCTGAACTTTCGGGTTTTTACCCACCACATAAAGGTGTGCGTTGTTCCAGTCTTCAGCCGACACATACAAGGTTTTTGAAGTGGCGTCGGTTTCTCCGTATTGAGGATAGAGGGTGTAGGTTTTGCTGAAGCTATCGTTGTTCGACATTATCAATTCGAAACTGAGGTCGGCACCCTCAGGCACGTTCACGGCATCGGTGAGTGTCAGCACCGGAATCATCTCCTCAAGATCATCGACATAGTCATTAAGATTTAGAGGAGTTGAAGCGGCCAAGGCACCGGCACGGGCCACGGTGATGTCACCGATGGAAAGAGCCGGTTCCTGGGGATTTTCCTGGGGAATAGATTCCGGGATATTGGCTTCATCACAAGCCACCATCATCAATCCAAGCGCCCCTAATAAAAATAAACTATATTTTTTCATTAGAATTTCTCTTTTTGTTAATTATCATTGAGGATCAAGAATCAGGGTATAGACTCCCTTGTCAAGATAAAGATAAGCCACGCCGGTGAAATCAGAGGTTACAAACAGGTTCCCTGAGCCGCCGTCGTTGTTAAGAGCGAACGGAGTTCCAGGAACAACGGTGTTGGCATCCTGGGAACCGAGGTTAACCGAACCCCAGTTGCTGTCGGCAATCTTGAATCCCTGACCGGCTTCGATAGTGATGACGTCGGATTTCCAAGAGTTTTCTTCAGTGCCTGTAGTGAACTGATAGGCAGGATCGGCACCCCAGCCGTTCATGTCGCCCCTCAGATAAAGATTGGCGGGTTGATTTGCCACCCAGATGGCAAGATAATTTACTGAAACACCTTTGAAAGACACCACATTGGAAACATATTGAGTGGTTTCCTGAGTCTGCTGTATGAATGCGTAAAGCCTCATATAGAGAGTCTGGTAAGGCAATGGCAGATCTTCATCGGTCTTAACATCGCTGAGATATTCGAGTGCCGCAGCCACTTCGCTGTTCAGCGGGTTAATTTCAGCACAGTTATAAAAATCCTGCGCGATCTCACGGTAGTCGGAGAAATCCGGCGTAAGGGAGCATTGCACCCTGTAGGTTGCAACAGCTGCAAATCCATAGTCGGGTTGAGAACAAGTGAGATGGAAATAACCGTTAGAGTTCTCGGTTGTGAGCATAATGTCGTTGTTTCCCATCACCGGTTCGTTAAGGAAGTCAGCCTGCAGAATACCGGTATGCCCATCAAGCACAGGGTTCTTGTCCCAAGTCTCCTCGCAGCTTGAAAAGCCGAGAGCAGCGGAAACAACAGCCAGTGAATAAATTATTTTTTTCATATCTGTTATAATCAAAAATTAATAGGTTTCATCCCTCTCCTTATAGAGAGGACAGGTATTCTTAATAGCCTTCGTTCTGAGTGAAATCAGGTTGAGCTGCGAGAACTGCATCCGGAATTGGGAATATATTGTTCCTTTCAGCGATGCGGGTTCCTTCAAGGTTCTCCATATTTCCTTTAAGCTGCCAAGTGATTTGGTTAGGACCTGCGAACATACCGTTCCTAACAAGGTCATTCCTGCGCCAAGATTCAAGATAGAATTCGCGGGAGCGTTCATTCATAAGGTTGGAGATGGTGAAGGTTCCTGCAGTGATATCAGCCGGGCTTCCTGCACGCTGGCGGATAAGGTTGACATATTGGATTGCAAGATTCTGATCGCCCACCCTGCCATTGAGATTACATTCGGCATACATAAGATATATGTCGGCAAGACGGATCACAGGTTGTGCCGTAGAAGCAAAATCTGAGGCGTTTGCAATTGTTTTGATCATATCCCAACCGCCGTCCCATGCAGCATTGGGATATCTGCCCGTGAATTTGATAATGGCGTTTCCGCCGCAAGTTTTCCAGTCGCCTGTGAAACCGAGGAAAGTGTCGGAATAGTCTTCAGCATCCCAACTTTCTCCGTCAGCTTCGCCGGCAGGATAAACATTGGCACCTCCTTTGAACCAAAGGTCGTCGCGCACGTCATTATCAAGGCCATAGAATTTCTCAGCCAACTGAAGTTTGCCTCTGATACAAGCCCATTCAGCAGAACACCCGTAGTTTTGACGAGTAATATAGTGGGTATTAGCAACTGTCGAGGCAATGATGAAAGTGGGGCCTCCATAGCTTTGGGTGTAGGTGTCGTCGAACCATATCCCGAAGAGGATCTCATCCTCGCCGGCACGGCTTCCACCCTGCATATACTGTCCGTTTTCACGGCAGAACAGATATAGATAGTGTTCAGCAAGTCCAGATCCTTGGAACCCGCCACCTTGATGCCGGGCAATTATATTAGAGCATCTCTGCTGGCATTTTGCCCAGTATTCGGAGCTTCCGGTCCAGGCCTCACCATTCAGATATACCTTTGCGAGGAGAGCTTCCGCACCGTCAAGACCGACACGTCCAAGCACCGGAGTTGTGTTTATATTGCTATTGTCGACGATATCTTCAAGTTCACCCACCAGCCAGTTGAACAATTGCTGCCGGGTGTATTGCTGAGGCTCTTCACCCACTTCAGCCTCTTCGGTTATGAAAGAAGACTTTCCGAAAAGGTCGAGCATGTTATAGTATGAGTAAGCACGTAGCACCCTTGCCTCGGCTTTCATCTCCATGGTTTCCTCATCGGTATCGTCCTTGAAGTTCGATAAGAACTGGTTGCAAAGGGCGATATGACCGAGCATGCGGTAATAAAGACCTTCGAGATAGACGTTGGAGGAACTCCAGGTGCAGGCATCAAGGTCGCCGGCGGAGTTTGCTTCGTCGTTAGGCCAGATCCATACACATTCGTCGGTGACCCATTCGTTGACTGTGAAGAGCAGTCGCAGGTAGGCGGATGCACCGGGGTCAAGGCCGCTCACATAAGAACTTCCGGGACCGGAGATACCGCTCACGGCAATACCACTGTAGCAAATAGCCAAAGTGTTTTCTTTGAAATCGGGAGCATTTTCATCAACAAGGTTAGGATCGTTGGGCTGCAAGTCAAGATCACCCACGCAGGAAGTGAATCCGAATCCCAAAGCTAATGCTCCAATAAACAAATATTTCTTTATATTCATTTTATTTCTTTATTAAAGTTCAAACTCCCTGATTAGAATCCAAGCACCAGACCGAGAGTCCAGGTTGTGGCACGGGGATAGATATTTCCGTCAACACCGCTGAAGACTTCAGGGTCGAGTCCTTTGTATTTAGTAATCACGAATGGATTTTGCACACCGAGGAACACCCTGAGGTTGGCGTTATAGTATTTGCCGAGATGGTCGAGAGTGTAACCCAAAGTGATATTATCACATCTTAAAAATGAAGCATTTCTTAACCAATAGTCGGAGGGACTGGTGTCGGCTGTGAAATATTGGTCGGTTTTAAATGCGTTGGAGAGCTGATTGTTACGGGCAATGCCGTCGATAGTGCTACCTCCGCGTAGTGAGGATGCATAAACGTAGTTACCTATTGAAGAACGGAGTGAGAACCCGAAGTCCCATCTTTTGTAGCGGAAGTTAGAGCCGAAAGTCATTGTCACCTTTGGATCTTTAGAGTGCTCCACAACAAGGTCGTTTGAGTCGATTGCACCGTCGCCGTTCTGGTCGACATAAACGCCCTGGATGGGTTTGCCCTGTTCGTCATAAACCTGCTGGTAGAGGTAGAATGAATAAGCGGGATATCCCTCTCTCTGGATCTGACAGTTGCCACCGGTTCCGCCGAAACCGCCACCTACATAGAATTCATTTCCATCAAGGTTAGTGATTTCATTGTGGTTCCAACCGATGTTATAGCTGAGGGTCCAAACGAAATTGTCTGTTACGATAGGTTTGGCCTGGATGTTGAATTCAAGACCGTAGTTTTCCATGTCGCCGATATTCTGAGGCAGATAGTTCACAGTGGATGAACCTGCAGGCACTGGCACCACAGAAAGAAGGTCGCGTGTCTTGCGCAGATACCACTCGATGCTACCGCTGATACGGTTGTTCATGAATCCGTAGTCAAGACCGACATTCCATGTAGTTGTGGTTTCCCATTTCAGGTCGGGATTGAAACCGTCAGGGAAATAAGGGATATACCATCCGCCATGGCCGTCGGTGTAGTATGAGCCGGGTTGCGAAGCGGTATAGGTCGGTATATAGTTATAATAAGAACCTACGGCCTGTTGACCGGTTTCACCCCATCCGAGACGAAGCTTCAAGTCAGATAACCAACCTGAGGCACTATGGAGGAAGGCTTCTTCATTGATTCTCCAACCGAGAGCCACAGCCGGGAAGAGACCCCAGCGATTATCTTTCGAGAAACGTGAAGTCGCATCACCACGAAGAGTAACGGTGAACAGGTATCTGTTGAGAAGAGTGTAGTTCACACGACCGAAGAAAGAGAGGAGTTGGAGGTGATTTTTCCAGTGATAGTTGCCGTTTTCATCGATCGGGTCGGCTTCAAAGCGCATTCCTGCCTCGGTGCCGTCAGTATAATTGAGGTCGAATCCCCCTGCCGGATTGACAGTTGCCGGGCTAAGTCCCGGAGTTGTAGCGATACCGGGATTGGTGGATGCTCCGTAGTTCCAACCGTTGGCAGCCTCGCGGTTCCATGTGTAACCGAGGGTTGCATCGATGAGCTGGTCGTATTTTTCAATTTCCTTGCGGTAGTTGAGATAGAATTCAAGAAGAGTGTTACTTCTGAAAGACTTGTCTTCTTCCCTGTAGCCACCACCGTATTGGTTATGGTTTTTCCATGCCATGTGAGAGTTGGCCGCCACCTCATAGACATTGTTGGAGGAAGTCACGTCGTAGCCAAGATTAAGGTTTGCATGCAATTCCGGCAGGAAATGGAAAGAATAGTCGAGCTGGAGGTTACCGTTGGAACGCCACACATTTGAATAGTTGGTGGTTTGTTCAATAGTTGCCACAGGATTGTAGGTGGCATTGTTTTCCAGATTAGCCTGACCGCCTGACACTGTGAACGGCTCGTTATATCCGTTGAAGAGATATCCGAATTGGCCTGCTGCGGTTCCGCCGGTAATGCGGTATTGTTCAAGCTGTTCGGGTGTCATCATAATTCCGATGGTTGGGTTGTAGGCAACAGCCTGGCCGATTGCATCGGTTGCGGCCCAGGTATTCTTGACATAATATCCTTTTGCGTTGGCGTTGACGGATAGATGATTGTCAAAGAATTTCGGTGTGAGGTTGAATCCGAATGTCGCACGGTTCATTGTTGATTTTTTGATGATACCGTTATTGTTGGTGAAAGATGCGGTGACACGGTAAGGGAGCACACCGGCAGTTCCGGAAACCGAGAGAGTGTAGTCAGAGCTCAACACGGTTCTGTAGATCTGGTCTTGCCAATTTGTGTCTTCGTTGCCAAGCATCCCTGCGGCAGAAGGAGCCTGCTGCATCACGAGTTGTGCGAACTCGGAGGCATTGAGCACCTCTTGTTTCTTGCGAGCATAGTCCACGTAGAAATTAGCGGAGAAAGTCACCTTTGGTCTTCCGGCAGTGCCTTTCTTTGTGGTTATGATGATCACACCATTGGATGCACGCGAACCGTAGATTGCAGTTGCGGAAGCATCCTTGAGTATAGTCATGCTCTCGATAGATTCGGGATTAATCATTGCGAGAGGGGAGCCGAGTCCTGTTGGGGTGTCGGAGCTCAAAGGCACTCCGTCAAGCACGATAAGAGGGTCGTTTGTTGCTGAGAGGGAAGCGCCGCCACGGATACGGATATCGGCGGCTCCTGCCGGACCACCGGAAGTGGTGACCACAACACCCGGAGTTTGACCCACGAGCATATCCTGCACAGATGTGGCGAGACCGGCTTCTATATCATCCGGTTTAACCACGGCAACCGAACCGGTGGAGTCGGATTTTTTCACAGAACCGTAACCGATCACCACAGTTTCAGCAAGCATCTGTGCGTTTTGCATCATAGTAATTTTTATGTCGGTGCGACCATCCACATGAACTTCCATGGGATCATAACCAACGTAGCTAACAACCAACGTAGCGTTTGGCTCCACGTTCAAAGTGAAGTTTCCATCAATGTCGGTAGCAGTTCCATTGGTAGTGCCTTTCTCCATGACGGTGGCACCGATCAGGGGCTCGCCCAAGTCATCGTCGACATATCCGTGGACGGTGATTTTCTGCGCGAAGCCTGGAAGGGAGAGACCGAGCAGCAAAGCAAGAGTCATCACCCACTTCCTTTTCAGTTGAAAACAGATGTTCTTCATGCAAGAAAAAAATTAATTTGATTTATGGTTAGTTATAAATTAGTCAGCCATTTGAAAAATCCGCACAAAAATAATTTGAAAAAATTAATGACAAACTTTGCAGTCTGTCATTAACAATGTTAATTATATTTTTTAACAATCAGATGGAATTCAAAAGAGTCAGCAGGATGTTTTGTTTAGGCTGATTGCTTTTGAGATTAAAAATAAGTTCAAGGCTACCGTCACGCGGGAAGAGTCTAACAGAGGCACTTTTCATGGAATCGGGAATTTGTTTACCGGTGATTGGGTTAATGTCTCCGCTCATGTCGAAAGCAACACCGAACCAGCATCCTTTCAGCATTTCAGAGAGGTCGGCTACCGATGCATTTCCGGTTGATGTTCCGTTGGAGAAACGGAGTTGGTTGCCGTCGACTTTCACCGGTGCGAGACCTGTGGTGATCAAACCGATAAGTTCGTCAGATGCCTTACCCTTTGTGGATATAACTCCGTTTATTTTGGGATCTCCGTTCAAATTGCTTAACGCAACGCCCACTGTTCCGTCGATATTCTTGAATGTGTCTTTGAAATCTCCGAAGAGGCTTCCTCCTAAAACAGAGCCTAATTTTTCGAATTTATCAATGAGTTTGGGTGTCAAGGTAAAAGCCAATAGCATGTCGCAGTCGCCCCCTATGCTTTGCAGCACCTTGAGGTCGACTTTCTCAGTGGGTAGGAGAAACTTCGAGGGTTTACCTTTATCATTGAGAATACGCCCCGACATCTCCATGTCTCCATCTTTGAAATCAATGGAAAACTGCACGGATTCGGCATCGTCGAATAGCAGGCCGGAAGCAATCGTTGCCATGCTCATTTCGCTTCTTGAGAGGGAATTTTGTAGCATCTCATTAAGCATGCACCACCCGCTTATATCGTTCTTTGCATTCAGTATTGTTTCAGCCAAATCACTTTTGAGGAAACTTCTTGACTCGCTCAGCGATGCATATCCTGCGATAGCTTCGGGATCGATACTCTTTCCGTTAGAAAGGCATATCCAGGCTTGATTTCCCTTCAAGGCAATATTTTCGCATACTTTCACCCCCGATCCTTCATCAGAAAAAGAGCCGGATGTGTCTTTCTCCACAGCCTCTATAAATTTATTGACATCGTAAAGGAAGAAAGTGAGGAAAGTTCTGGTTCCGTCGATGAAAATAACGGCGCAATCGGGTTTTATTCCGGTGGATCCGTTGAATATCAGCCTGGCGGTCTCTTGGTCGGAAGAAGATGTCTTGTCGAGCAAGGAAGAAACTTCTTTCCCCGGGATGATTTCATTACCTTTCACGGTGCATCCGGCATCTTCAATAATCTTTTGAAGCTGGATGCCCACTACTCCTGCTGCGGAAGAGGGGATGGTTCGTAGCAGTCCTGACAAATCAGCACCGCTCTCCTTCTTGCAGGAGGTTGCAAATGTTAATAAAATGCATGCAAGAAACAGGCTTATATTTTTAATTGCGGGAAATTTCATTTGTAATTATTTTTTTAATTTTAATGAAGCATCTTTAATTCTTCTTATAGCCTCCTTGATATTATCGTCGGAAGTGGCATAACTGAGCCTCATATAGCCCGGAGCGCAGAAAGCGTCGCCATCTACACATGCCACGTGGGCTTCAGCAAGGAGAAACATCACATAGTCGGCGCTGCTATTGATTGAGTATTTGCCGCAAGAGGAACCGATATAATAAGAGACATCCGGGAAAAGATAGAAGGCTCCCTGAGGTTTGTTGACTTTCCATCCGGGGATTTGTGATGCAAGTTCCACGATAAGGTCGCGGCGACGTTCAAATGCCTGACGCATTTCCTCCACACAATCCTGTGGCCCGAGATAAGCAGCTTCGGCTGCTTTCTGGGAGATAGATGAGGCACCTGAGGTGTATTGTCCCTGGAGTTTTGTGCAAGCCTTGGCTACGGGGAGTGGCGCAGCCATGAAACCGGCACGCCATCCTGTCATGGCATAAGCTTTAGATACGCCGTTGATGATGACGGTGCGTTCTTTCATGCCCGGGCAACGTGCTATTGAATAGACTTCATCTACAAAGTTTATGTGTTCGTAGATTTCATCGCTCATTACCATGATGTCGGGATAATCACGTAGAACCGCTGCAATATCTTCCAGTTCCTCTTTGTTATACACGCTGCCGGTGGGGTTGCATGGAGAGTTTAAGAGCAGAAGTTTAGTTTTATCAGTGATTGCATCCCGTATCTGTGCTGCGGTGACCTTGAAATCTGTATCGAGTCCGGCAGGAACAAGCACGGATTTCCCTTCGGCGAGTTTCACCATCTCGACATAGCTTACCCATGCCGGTGTGGGGATAATCACTTCGTCGCCCGGGTTCACGAGTGCCAGGATTGTGTTGCAAAGCTCCTGTTTGGCACCATTACCCACTACAATCTGTTCCGGGGTATATTCCAGATGATTGTCGCGCAAAAGTTTTTCGCAGATAGCTTTTCTCAGAGAGAGATAACCGGGCACCGGCGAATAGGTTGAAAAATTGTCGTCGATAGCTTTTTTAGCCGCCTCTTTTATAAACCGTGGGGTGTGAAAATCAGGTTCACCCACCGACATGTTTATCACATCTATGCCGGCAGCTTTCAGTTCGGCACTCTTCTGCGACATCGCCAGAGTGGCTGAGGGAGAGAGATTCTGGATTCTTTCAGAGATCATTAGTTTGAAAATTGGTTAAAAGAGAATCCGGAATGGAGTCTCTTATAAGGAATTAAATTGAAAGACGACGGAGGGTGTTCATCAATTCGCTGTTGATTGGCTTGTCGTTCTTGATAGCCTTAGTGAAAGGCACATAGACAATTTCATCATTTTTGATGCCCACCATGACGTTCCGTTGGTCGTCGAGCAAGGCGTCGACAGCGGCGGCTCCCATTCTTGAAGCAAGAATGCGGTCGAAAGCGGTGGGAGAACCGCCACGTTGGAGATGTCCCAGAATCGTAACCCTGACATCATAGTCGGGATACTTTTGTTTCACACGTTCGGCAAGACCCATTGCGCCACCGGTTTGAGGAGACTCTGCCACAAGCACTATGGATGAGTTTTTAGATTTTCTGAAGCCGTTGGCAATAAGTTCGTCAAGTTGTTCCACCTGGGTTGCTATTTCAGGAATGATAGCAGCTTCGGCACCGGCAGCGATTGCGCCGTTAAGTGCAAGGAATCCGGCATCACGACCCATGACCTCGATAAAGAACAGGCGTTCATGGGAGGTTGCGGTGTCGCGTATCTTGTCGACACAATCCATGATTGTGTTCAGTGCGGTGTCATACCCTATGGTTGAGTCAGTGCCATAGAGGTCGTTGTCGATAGTGCCCGGGAGACCCACAACCTGGAAATTGAATTCATTGGCGAAGATCCGGGCTCCGGTAAGAGAGCCGTCTCCACCGATCACCACGAGGCAGTCTATTCCGTGACGTTGCAAAACGTCGTAGGCGCATTGCCTTCCCTCCGGTGTGGTGAATTCCTTACAGCGCGCGGTCTTCAGGATAGTGCCTCCACGTTGGATTATATTTGAAACATTTTGTGTGGAGAACTGCTGGATTTCATCGGTTATAAGGCCTTTGTAGCCCCTCATGATGCCGTAAACCTTGAATCCGGCCACGATAGCCGCTCTTGTCACGGCACGTATTGCGGCATTCATACCTGGAGCGTCACCTCCGGAAGTCAATATCCCTACAGCTCTTTGTCTAACGTTTTCTTTCTCTTTCATATATTTTGTTTTTGGGTATTGACAAAGTTAAGGATTTTGGCCGTTGTGACAAAAAAAATGGTTAAATTTGCTAAAGCTACATGCGAGAGAATCGAGAGACGAAAAAATGATTGTAATGAAAGAGATCAAAAATATAATTTTCGATCTTGGAGGGGTTATCATCGATCTTGACCGGAGGGATGCGATTGATGCGCTTGACCGTCTGGGTCTGAAAGATGCCTCGGCCCTTTTGGGGGAATATGCCCAGCAGGGACCCTTTCTCATGCTTGAGACGGGTCAGATTTCTGAATCGGAGCTTTTTGACATCTTCCTGCCGCATTGCACGCAAGGGACTACATGCACCGACATAAGGGATGCATTTGAAGAATTTTTGAGAGAGATTCCGCCGGAACGTCTTGACATGCTGGATGCGCTCCGAAAGAAAGGGTTCAGATTGTATGTTCTGTCAAACACAAATCCGTTGATGTATAACCACTGGATAGACAATGCGTTCAGAAATAGGGGCAAATCAATCAACGATTATTTCGACGGGATCGTGGTTTCCTATCAGGAACGCATCTGCAAGCCCGACCCGAAGATTTTCAAGAATCTGATATCGAGATACGGGCTTGATGCATCTGAAACCCTAATGCTTGATGACTCCGAGGCCAACTGCAAGGGGGCTGAAAGTGTAGGTCTAACGGCACTGCAGGTTAAAGCTGAAGGAGATGACTCATTTATGGAGATATGCAAAAGAATACTTAACGGGGAGGCCATTAGATGAAGAAGGTGGCTGCCATAGGGACATTCGACGGAGTGCACCGGGGTCACCGCTCTGTGCTGGATACTCTTGTGGATGTGGGGTTGCGGAATAATCTTCTGCCGGTGGCCATTACCTTTTCTAATCATCCTTTGTCGCTGATAGATCCATCAAGACTCCCCCGCACCCTAACTCCTACAGGAAAAAAGGTAAAGCTCTTGGAACAGGCAGGTGTTAAACCCTTAGTGCTTGAATTTGATGAAGAGCTGAGAAGCAAGAAAGCCGACGAATGGCTCGGGATTCTCCATGACAAATTTGATGTGGAAACCCTTGTGATAGGCTATGATTCCACATTCGGGAGTGACGGGGTGAATCTGTCGATGAACGACTACCGGCAGTTGGCAGAGAAAAACGGCATAAATCTGGTAGTGGCTCCGGAACTAAAAAATGTCAGCAGTTCTGCAATAAGAAAAGCCGTTGGAAACGGAGAGATGGAAAAAGCTGCAGAGATGTTGGGACGCACCTACTCATTAAGGGGAAAGGTTGAAAAAGGTAACAGTCTGGGGCATACGATTGGATTTCCGACTGCGAATGTTAAACCTGATCCGGATATTGCAATCCCGGCATCCGGAGTTTATGCAGCGAGAGTGAAGGCGCCTGACGGTAAGGTTTATCCTGCCATGGTGAATATAGGCACTCGTCCCACGGTAAAAAGGGGTAACGACATAGTGATAGAGGCTCATCTGATAGGGTGGGAAGGAGATCTTTACGGAAAACAGATTTCCATAAGGTTCGTGAAACGGTTGCGTGATGAAAAACAGTTCGGTTCGATTGAAGAATTGAAAGAACAGTTGCGACATGACAAGGAGGAAGTGACTGATTTGTTAGGAAAATAATCAAGAATATGATTGAGATTATAAATTTTGACTCAACGCCCAGTCTGGCAGGGAGATATTTACGGGAGTTGCGTGATGTCAGTATTCAGGGAGACCCTATGAGGTTCAGGAGGAATCTTGAAAGGATAGGAGAGATAATGGCCTATGAGATATCAAAAAGACTTGAATACAGGGATGAGACAATCACCACTCCCTTAGGGACGATTGATGTTAAAGAGATTGACAGCAAGGTGGTTCTTGCCACCATTCTAAGGGCCGGATTACCCTTTCATCACGGGTTTCTAAACTATTTTGACCGAGCGGAGAACGCCTTTGTCAGCGCCTACAGGAAATATAAAGAGAAGGGGGATAGTTTCGACGTTCTGATAGAATATATGGCATCGCCTTCGATCGAGGGGAAGACTCTTGTCCTGATAGATCCGATGCTTGCCACAGGAAGTTCCATGGAATTGGGTTACAAGGCATTGCTGACCAACGGAACCCCTAAACACATTCATATAGCCTCGGTGATAGCCTCCAGACAGGCAATAGGATACGTGCAGGAAAAATTTCCTGAGGATAAGACCACGATATGGGTTGGTGCCATAGATCCCGCAATCAATGAACACAGTTACATATTGCCGGGACTGGGAGATGCCGGAGACCTTGCATTTGGAGAGAAGTTATGAATCTAAAAGGGATAGAGATTCTGAATTTCAAAAATATAGAGGGGGCAACGCTTGAGTTTTCCCCCGGTGTGAATTGCCTGCTTGGGATGAACGGCATGGGCAAGACAAATCTTCTTGACGCCATACATCTGCTGAGCATGGCGAGGCCTATGTCGTCAGTGGCAGATTCAAGCTTGATAAGGCATGGAAGTGACATGATGCTGGTGAAAGGATTTTTTCACACCGAGGCGGGGGGTGACGACACGATCTCCTGCGGAATAGCACGTGGAAAACGGAAGAGCTTGAAAAGAAACGGCAAAGAATATGGAAGGTTGTCGGAACATATAGGGAATTACCCGATAGTGACAGTTATACCCGACGACACGCGGATTATTTCAGGGGGTGGGGAGGAAAGACGTAAACTTATGGATATGGTGATATCCCAGGCCAATCCGGGTTACCTTGCCTCATTGATACGCTATAACAGGGCATTAGACAGTCGCAATAAAATGTTGAGGGCCGGATTGAAAGACGCGCTTCTGTATGAATCTATAGAGGTGTCAATGGCGGAGACGGCAGCACAAATCCATTCCATCCGGGGAGAATGGGTTAGGGATATCACCCCTGTTGTGGAAGATATATATGCAGTGATTTCAGGCAACAGGGAAAAGACAACCATTAATTATAGGAGCCAGCTTAACGGGTCGGACATGCAGAGTGTGCTTGATTCCAGAAGGCAGAAAGACCAGATATTGGGTTTTACTTCAGGAGGAATCCACCGAGATGACATGGATGTCACACTCGACGGCTACAGCTTGAAGCATATCGGAAGCCAGGGGCAGTTGAAAACGTTTGCGGTGGCGTTGCGTCTGGCAATCTACAGGTATCTGAAAGATAAAAAAGGAGTGACACCTCTCCTTCTTCTCGACGATATATTCGACAAGCTTGATTCGGAGCGTGTGGGCAATATAATGAAAGAGGTGAGCACAACCGGGAATTTCGGGCAGATCTTCATAACCGACACCAACCGGAAGCATCTTGACGACATCCTGTCGGATATTGAGGGAGAAAAGACTTTGATAAATGTAACCGATGGTAATTTCACAACAGTAGGTTTGGCCTGATATGGAAAGAAAGGATCCTCAAAGCATAGGCGACGTGTTGCGAGATTTGCTTGACGAGAGTTTTCTCCGGAGCAGGATGGATGAACTCAATGCCGTGCGCCTATGGGAGAAAGTAACGGGCAGGGAGATAGCCTCGCGATGTGGTAAACCCACGGTAAAGAGTGGGGTTATGACGGTAGGGGTGGCAAATGCCTGCCTGCGGCAGGAGCTCTATATCAACCGAACCCGACTTAAAGAAATAATAAACGAACTGATAGGTAAAGAAACAATAAAAGAGATAAGATTCGTATCATGAATCCAACAGAGATCCCGTCACCGGAAATATTTAAAGACCGGACACCACTTCAGATACGCTTCAGCGACGTAGATGTATTGGGACATGTTAACAATATGGTTTACATGGCATTCTATGACACCGGGAAGGCATCTTTCATGACCAGGACTTTGGGCAGGCAGATAAGATGGAAAGATGTAGATACGGTTATCGCGAATATTGACTGTGCGTTTATCGCCCCTATATTTTATGGAGAAAACATAGAGGTGCTCACCCGATGCATATCCGTTCATGAGAAAAGTTTCAAATTATTACAGATGATACGTAATGCAGACACCGGACAGGTGAAGTCTATGTGCGAGACGGTGATGGTTTCATTCGATCCCACAACCCAGACTGCAGCTCCTCTCAGTGAGGAATGGCGGGAAAAATTGGCCAATGAATAAAAAAGAGACTGATGACACAGATAGAACTGACATTAAAAATTGATGCACCGGGCATGAACGGTGAAAATGCCGAGATATTGAAAAATGCTCTGGAAGCCAGAAAAGAGGCGGGTGAATTCATAAAAAGGGATGAATATCTCGAAGCAATGGAACGCACGGTTGCGGCCCTAAGGATAATGAGGGAATATCCGGAATTCACAAACCCTGAATTCAGGATACTTTTTGTAGCCTTATTGTTCGATCTTGCAGAGATACACTATTGCCTTAAAAACTATAAACAAAGCGAGAAAGAGCTTGATGTTCTGTTTAAAATGCTTGATATTTTGATAAAGACCGACGAGGAAAGGTTCGGACCGTATCATATCATGGCAATGGAACTCTCTACCAGGATATTGAGGTCAAGGAAAAAGGCGTTGGATCTTCTGGTGAAACAGCAGATCACCATGGAGACGCTTTATGACAAAGTGAAATCAGGCTTGACAGCTGCAACCGACAGGCTTGTTGAAAGCCTGCGCACCACCGGCCAATTGTTGGCTTCGACGGGAGATATCAGAGAGGCCTTGAAATTCTATGCCGAGGCGATCAAATATTCAAAAAAACGCACGGGTAAGGTAACAGCCAAAGAGATAAAGCTCACGATAGAGATGGCGGAGGTAATGATGCGCCTGCGAGTGATGCAGCCACGGGCAAAAAGGCTTCTGGAGGCTATTCTTCCTCATGCGGAGAGCCTTTCCGAGTCACAGTCGGTAAAAAATATAGAATCGTTGCTGGAAATTATCGAGAACAGCGGTGAGCCGGAAAAGAAATGGCGTCTTTTCTTGCACAAGATCACCACGGCCGTGAAATTGAAAACAAATAAAAAATAGCAGCATGTCCACCATACTTAACACTAACGGCGACAGTTTTGCCGTGCCCAAGGTAAAAGATAAGGTTAAAGGGAAATTTTATGTGGTAACGGCGGAATGGAATTCCCGGATCACCCATTCCTTACGCGACGGGGCGATCGCCACACTGAAAGCCGGAGGGGTTGACGAAGCCTCGATAGAAATGATAAAGGTTCCCGGCACAGTTGAGCTTGTGAACGCAGCTGCCCTGGCGGTTAAAAGCGGCTTAGCTGCCTCAGTGATAGTGCTGGGTTGCGTGATACGCGGTGACACACCTCATTTCGATTATGTCTGTCAGACTGCGGCACAGGGTGTGGCGGTTCTGAATGCGGAAGGTGGTCCCGCCGTGATATTCGGAGTGCTCACAGTCAACGATCTCTCACAGGCAGAGGAGAGGGCGGGCGGCAAGCTTGGCAACAAGGGTGCGGAAGCGGCTGCCGCGGCAATAGAGATGGCTAACCTTCGTGCAGAGTTTTGCTTTTGTTAGTCATAATGATTAATTTTGAAATTAGTGAATTACACACCCTACATAGCGACCACGGTTCAAACGGAGGAAGAGAGGACAGTTGACGCAGCGTTCCGGGAATTAATGAACTGCTATGTCAACAGCAACCACCGCAAGCATGTGGAGATAATAGAGCGCGCCTTCAAGTTTGCGAAGGAAGCCCACAAAGGCACACGCAGACGAAGCGGCGAGCCCTATATCCTGCATCCCATCGCCGTGGCCCGTATAGTGGTGGAGGAGCTGGGACTCGGCTCCACATCTATATGTGCAGCACTGTTGCATGATGTGGTGGAAGACACCGACTATACAAAGGAGGATATAGAGAGGAGCTTCGGTAAGAAGATTGCCGATATAGTGGAGGGTGTAACCAAGATTTCCGGTGGTATATTCGGAGACAAAGCCTCTGTTCAGGCTGAAAATTTCAGGAAGCTTTTGCTGTCAATGTCGACCGACATCCGGGTGATATTGTTGAAGATGGCCGACAGGCTGCACAATATGCGCACCTTGGGCTCGATGCGACCGGAGAAACAATACAAGATAGCCGGCGAGACGCTTTATGTCTATGCCCCTTTGGCGCATCGGCTTGGCCTCAGCAAGATTAAGCGGGAGCTGGAGGACCTTGCATTCCGTTACGAGCACCCTCAGAAATATAATGAAATCATCGAAAAACTCAGTGAAACGGAAGAGCATCGCGAAGAGATAGTGGAGGAATTTGTGAGGCCGGTGAAAAAGATGCTCGATGAAGCGGGATTCAAATATGAGATAAAAGCGAGGGTGAAGAGCGCTTATTCCATCTTCAACAAGATGGAGAATAAAAAGATACCGTTCGAGGAGATATATGACGTTTATGCCGTGAGGGTGATATTTGAAAATGACGACGATGCACTCGAAAAACTGAAATGCTGGCAGATCTATACATTCTTCACGGAGGGACACCGGCTACATCCCGAGCGGCTCCGTGACTGGATAAGCATACCGAAGGCCAACGGCTACAGGGCGCTTCATCTCACTGCAATGGGACCGGAGGGTAAATGGATAGAGGTGCAGATCCGCTCACGCAAAATGGATGAGATTGCCGAGCTTGGTTACGCCGCACACTGGAAATACAAGAATGGGGTGCAGGAGGATGAAACGGAATTAGACACATGGATGAACACCATCAAGGATATTCTGGCACATCCCGAACCTAATGCAATAGATTTCCTCGACACTATAAAGTTGAATCTTTTTTCATCAGAGATATATGTGTTCACTCCCAAAGGTGACCTTATCACTTTGCCTTCGGGAGCCACGGTGCTTGACATGGCATTCGCTATCCATACCCATCTTGGCATTCATTGCATGGCGGGAAAGATAAATCATAAGCTCGTGCCACTGTCGCATCAACTTGAGAGTGGCGACCAAGTGGAGATCATCACCTCCGACAGTCAGGAGCCGAATCCTGAATGGATGGAATATTGCCAGACAGCAAAGGCGAAGACAAGACTAAAGACCTATTTGCGAAAAGCAGGGGTTGAATTGATTGAAGAGGCCAAAAAGTTAGAGAACGGGACCGATAAAAAGGATAAACAGGGAGAGAACAAGAAATCTCTTGTGAGGAAGATACTAAGGAATCCTTTCTCGTCAAAGAAAAAAGGAGAGGGAAAACCGAAGCCGCCTATCGACAGGAAACAGACTTTCATACTCTATCCTGATGAAAACGAGCCCAATTATCATATCGACTCATGCTGCTCACCGCTGCCGGGAGATGATGTGCTCGGATTTGTGAATGAAGATGAGGAAGTAGTGCTCCACAAGGTTAACTGCCCCTATGCCATGAAACTGAAAAGTGCCTACGGTTCACGGCTTGTTGTGACGAAATGGGGTGGCAATGCATCGAAATTCATTGCAACCGTGAGTATTGACGGGATAGACCGGATGGGAATTCTCGAAGAGATAACCGAACTGGTGTCGAGGAAACTTGCCATAAATATAAGGACATTGAACATCGACACCCGGCAGGAGGTGTTTCATTGCGACATGACCGTGCAGATAGACACTGCGGAGCATGTTGACCATCTCTGTGCGTCGTTGCTTGATATCAAGGGTGTTAAATTTGCAAAACGGACATCTTAGGAAACATGCTTTCAAAGATATTTTCAAAATTAAATCTTGTGAGATTCGGACTTGCGGTTTGTTCGATAGCCATTTTGCTTGCCATCTTGCCACACGCCGGAAGGAAGGGTTTAAGCTATGAACTTAATCAACCGTGGAAATACCCGTTGCTGACAGCGGATTTCGATGTTCCCATTCTAAGAGACTCCACTTCAGTGAAGATAATGCGAGACAGTATCGACAAGACTTTCGTGCCTTTCGTGAAAAGGGATGCCGTGGTGCAAAATGATAATCTTTATAAATTTTCATCGGTTATAACGGAATATTCCACACCTTCTCAGGTTGCGCTTCTCACAAAACTTCTTCAGTCTGTTTATGATGCAGGGATTCTTGATAATAATCTGACAGAGCTGCTTGGTAAAAACAAAGGAAATTCTGTGCGTCTGGTGTCGGGGGAAGATGAGGCGTCAAAAAAGATAGAGTTGTTGAATGCATCTGCCATGTTCACAGCCAGGAAAGCCTATTCATATATAGATTCAGTCTATACCACACTGGAAAGTTCGGCTCTACCTCCGTTGACACAGGAACAGACGAGAGCGATAAGCCTCTATCTTAACCCCAACATCGTGTTGGATTCCGCCACAGATTATAAATACCGTGACCAGGAGTATCTCACCGTCACCGGAGCTATGGGGGTTATAAAGACCGGGCAAAGGATTGTAGACCGCGGCGAGATTATAACTCCTCAGATCTATACTAATCTGAACACCTATCAAGAAATGCTGGAGACCCGCCAGTCTGACAATCACGACCAGACCTATTTTATAATCGGGCAAGGGATCTATATAGCCATAATATTGGTGATACTCTATGTCTTTCTGGGGCTTTACCGGCCGGAATTTTTCTCCGACATCAGGAAGATGACCTTCCTTGTGAGCTACATAACGATTTTTACAGTGTTCGCAATATTGATGTTCGAATATATAGGGCAGGGCCTTTATGTTGTGCCGTTTGCTGCTGTGCCTGTGATTGTGCTTGTGTTTTTTGACTCACGCACAGCAATCTTCTCGTTGATTGCCACGGTGTTGCTGTCGGCATTGGTTGCCACCTATCAACTTCAGTTCATCTTCATGGAGATCATAGTGGGTCTTGTGGCAACATTCAGTATCTGGCAGCTCGACAGACGCTCGCAGTTATTGCGCACGGCAGCCTTGTCATTTATAACTTATTGCTTCACATTTTTCGCTCTATGTTTGGTGACAGACGGCAACCTGACGCAATTCACATGGCGCATAGTCGCGTTGTTCGGTATCAATTCGATCATTCTATCCTTTGCCTATGTCTTGATTTTAGTGATAGAACAAACGTTCGGATTCACATCGGCCGTGACATTGGTGGAGCTAAGCGACATCAACAATCCGTTGTTGCGTCGTCTTGCAGAGGAGGCTCCGGGCACATTCCAGCACTCGATCCAGGTTTCCACCATAGCTGCGGAGGCTGCACGGGCCATAGGGGCTAACACTACCCTTGTGAGGACAGGGGCACTCTATCATGACATCGGGAAATTGTCGAATCCTATTTTTTACACTGAGAACCAACATGGAGTCAACCCCCATACGGGGCTTGACCCGGTGACGAGTGCAAAGAAAATAGTGTCGCATGTCACCGAGGGTGCAGCCCTGGCATCCAAGCACAAGTTGCCGCCAATGGTGAAATCGTTTATTCTCGAGCACCATGGAAAGGGTATGGCCAAATATTTCTATACCACTGCAGTCAACAATAATCCCGACAAGATAATCGACAAAAAAGATTTCTCTTATCCGGGTCCCAATCCTCACACAAAGGAGACAGCCATACTTATGATGGCAGATGCAGTGGAAGCTGCCTCTCGGTCATTGCAGGATTATTCGCCGGAATCAATCGACAAACTGGTGAACAATATCATAAACGGTCAGATGTCTGAAGGAATGTTCCGGGAGTCGCCAATCACCTTCCAAGATATAGATACAATCAAGGAGGTTTTCAAAAAAAGGCTTGCCACCATCTATCACACGAGGGTGAGATATCCCGAGATGAACAAGGACACCGCCACCGCCACCGCAGAAAATCATTCAGGGGCGGTTGATAAGGAATAAATGATATAAGAGATGAAACAACACAAGATAAAGCGAATATTATTGACAGTGCTGGCAGCCATGACTCTATCGGCTGCAGGGAACGCACAGACCGCAACGAACGGGGAAACACAGAACAAACGGAAAATAACAATAGAGAAACCGGATCTCGAGGATATAAAGCAAAAGACACTTGACCCTCAAAGCGTGTATTATTTCCCCAAGCTCATGGCAAAATACAACCGTAACGACACGGTTATGACCAATGATGAATACAGATATTTCTATCTGGGATATATGTTCCAGGAGGATTATGACCCCTACCGCGTTTCGCCCTATTCGGGAGTAACCGATGATTTGCGTCTCAAGAAGATACATTCGAAGGAGGAGATAGACACAATCCGGAAATATGCGGAACTTTCTTTGCGCGACAATCCGTTTGATTTAAGACAGATGTCTTTTTTGGTACATGTTTTGAAGGAAAAGCGTAAAGACATGAGTGCCAAGATTTGGGAATACAGGCTTGAACATCTGTTGGGTGCTATAAAAAGCACGGGCACCGGCGAGGATTTGGAGAATGCCTGGTATGTGATTTATCCGGTTCATGAATACGACATGGTCAGGCTTTTGGGATATGAAGCGACAGATGCCGATTTTATCGAGCCGGGATATGATTATCTCACTGTGAGGCCGGATGAGGAGACTCGGCGGAGGCTTCGCGACAAAGTGGCACAGGGATTTTATTTCAATGTAGAGGTTCCTCAGGCTCAGTATGAGATGAAACATCCCGAGTTATGGCGTGATGAAGAAGAACAATAAACAAAAAGATAAAAGATGGAAGAGAAAAGAGAGACAGTAGGTCCGGGCAAATTTGTTGAATATGCCTATAAATTATATAATGATAAAGACGGGTCGTTATTATTCGAGACACCTAAGGATGCCCCCGATGAGATGGTGTTCGGTGTGACACCCGGGATTGTGCCGGGTCTGATGGCGACGTTGGAAGGTCTTGGGAAAGGAGACAAGTTTGAGGTTACGCTGCCACCTGTGGCTGCGTTCGGAGATCCTGATCCGGAATACATTATGACCCTGGACAAGGAGATCTTCATGAGAGATGGCAAGCTTGCCGACGAGGTTAAAGTGGGAGCTGTTTTGCCAATGATGACAGCCGATAATCTACGGGTTCAAGGCAAGATCATGGAGATAGGCGACAAGATCAAGATGGATTTCAACCATCCTTTCGCCGGGCTGACCGTTACCTATAAGGGAGAGGTTGTTGAAGTAAGAGACTCAACACCGGAAGATCTTCCGCAAGGAGGATGTTGCGGTGGATGTGGTGGCGGCGGTTGCGAAGGGGGTTGCGACTCCGGCAACTGCGGATGTGAGTAAGCAAAGAAGTTTACCTTTTTCTTTTTCCCGTCTGTTTGGCGGGAATTTTTATTGTTGCCCCGGCTTGGATTCTGTCGCTCTTCATGCCGTTTGCCTGCTTGATTGCATTTACGGTGACGCCGTATTTTTTAGCAATGAGGGAAAGGTTTTCGCCCGACTTCACCTTATGGCTTGTGGTTGAAGATGTTTTTTTCTGGGATGAAGCGGTTGACGTGTTCTTTTTCGCAGCCGGTGCTTTGGTTTGTGCCGTTCCGGTCACGGATGCCACGGCAGTCTCCATTGCTCCTTGTGCTGCAGAGGTGCTGATTCTGAGCTGCTGGCCCACTCTCACTGCATTTCTTCTAAGATTGTTTGATGATTTTATTTCTTCGGGGGTAACTTCATACAATTGTGCAATTGAGGCAAGAGACTCGCCGGCTTTCACTTTATGGATTATGATTGATTTTTGTGAAGAGGTGGTGTCGTTACTATTGGCGGTTTTAATCGGTTCGGCCCATATATCGGTGTCTTCTTCCACGGCAATGAGAGCATCGGCAGGTGCCTCACCCGGATCCACCACGGTTCGTTGAGTGTATTTGGCGGCATCGTAATTTCTGATATCCTCCTCGCTCATCAGATAGGCATGTATCTGTTGGGAGGGAAGGATGAAATTACGGGGATAATCCGTTGACCCCGGTATAATGTCGGCTCTGTATTGGGGATTTAAAATTCGAAGTTCCTCCACCGGAATGTCGAGCACGCTTGCCACCTGATCGAAATGAATTCTGTCTGTTATATGGATGGTGTCCATAACGAGAGGGGCGGTTGGGAGCACCGGCGAAATATTATGCTCGGGATAATAGGTCATTACATAGTTTGCGGCAATGAACATCGGCACATATCCTCTTGTTTCTTCCGGGAGAAAATTATAGATCGACCAGAAATCATGGTCGGAAGTTTCGCCACCGGCTCTTCTGATTGCCTTGTTGACAGTGCCGGGTCCGCAATTATAGGCTGCGATAGCGAGGCTCCAGTCGCCGTAGGAGTCATAGAGTCCTTTTAGATAAGATGCGGCGAGTTCCGACGAGAGATAGGGGTCGCGTCGTTCATCCACAAGGCTGTTCACCTCCATTCCGAGCCCCTTGGCTGTGTTAAGCATGAATTGCCACAGTCCGGTGGCTCCATGTTTTGACACGGCGTTTGGATCGAGTCCGGACTCGATCACCGGCAGATATTTCAATTCAAGCGGGAGCCCCTGCTCTTCAAGAGCCTGTTCAAAGATTGGATTGTAGTAAAGCCCCATTCCGAGGAGCACCGGGATGTTGTTTCTTCCGGATTTTGTGTATCTGTCGATATAGCTTCTCACAATCTGGTTGAAAGGCATCTCAATAACGGTTGGGAGTGCGGCAAGACGTTGGATTATAACCTCATCCGACACTTCAGGATCTTGTTCGGTTGCATATCTGGAATCGGTTGCAGTGTAATTTTTCATAAACCAGCTTTCCATCATCTTTTGAGTTTCGGATTCGAAGCTTTCCGGGTAAACAATGGCAGGGTCGGTGATGCTGTGTTTAAGATCGAGCACATTCTTGTTGTCGTTTTTCGCCATGGCCGGGACAATCGCCAGGATCATCGAAAGCTGTAAAAAAAATCTTTTCATGCAAACACTATTTTTTACAAATTAAAAATTGAGGGCCCATTGGATGCCGAGATTGATTTTATGCAAAGCCGGGTCGATACCCACAGCCGGACCCCAGTCAAGGGAGAGGTCGGGAGAGATGTCGAAATGGGCCAAAGAAGCGTCGACGTATGCGTCGACCATACAGAGTAGATAAAGGCCCACACAAGAAATAATGCAAAGGTCGCGGTTCCGTCGGTAGTAATCGCGTCTTGCTTTCAACACGTTTGTGAGCCAGGTTTTATTCAGGGAGTCCTCCGGAGTGTTGGGAGGGAAAAAGTTCATATATGATTTTGTGGAGGGGTCGTTGTCGAGAATATCCCGGTAGGCCTGGGAGTATTCCTGAAGCATACTGTTGTTCCAGCCGGTTGCATAGCCTAGCCCCATATAACCTCCCACGATAATGGGGAGTTTCCAGTAGCGTCGGTTATATATCTGTCCCAAACCCGGGAAAAGAGCCGACATCCAAACGGCTCTCTCGGGGCTGGGATTGAATTCCCGCTTGTTGTCAAGCCCGTAGGGATGGTAGTCGTCGGCAGTAACCACGGTCATGTCGCCCTCTTCAGGCACATCGGCCTCCAGGGGAGTTTTGACAAGGATCATACCGTCGACATATGCCGCGGTGTCGATGGGTTCTTCCGGAATTTGGCGAGCCAATCCCGAATCTTTAGCCATTGCCGAGGGAAGCCCGGCTGTAAGACCAGTGAAAATACAGATAATATGTAGGATAAGCGTTTTCAATCAGCTTCACCTCCACGGTTAAAAATACTTAAAAGTGCTTCGAGTTGTTCGGAGTTATCGAAAGAGAAAGAGACGGAGCCTTTCCCGTCGGCCCGGCAATTTATTTTCACCGGCACTTTGAATTTTTCCGACAAGGCTTTCTGTGTGTCGGAGAAGGAGTGTGGACTCACCGCAGGTTTGAGATCCTGACATTCCGATTCAGCGTATTTTTTTGCAAGCTGTTCAACCGTTCTGACCGAGAGTCCCTCTTTGAGGATACGGTTATATAGTTTGAGCTGCATCTTGGGATTGTCGACACTCACGAGAGCCCGGGCATGTCCCATGTCAAGTTTATGGTCTCTCAGTCCGAGTTGAATCTCAGCGGGGAGTTTCAATAGCCGGAGATGATTGGCTATTGTTGCCCTTTTTTTTCCGAGACGTTCAGAGAGTCTTTCCTGAGTGAGATTATAAGTGTCGATAAGGTTTCTGAAAGCGAGCGCCACCTCAATTGCGTTAAGGTCTTCACGTTGAATATTTTCAATGAGGGCCATTTCGGTTACTTCGGCATCGGAAGCGGTCCTGACATAGGCAGGCACGGAAGATAGTCCGGCCATTCCGGCGGCACGCCAGCGTCGTTCCCCGGCAATAATCTGGTAGTTGCCGTCAGGATTTTCCCTCACTGAAAGAGGTTGCACCACTCCCAGCTCTTTGATAGATGCGGCGAGTTCCTGCAGCGACTCTTCGTCGAAAGTTCTTCTTGGCTGGTTAGGGTTCGGCACGATTCTGCGGATATCGATCTCATTGATAGCCGAAGATCCTGCTGTCTGGATATCGGAAATCGAGATAAGGGAGTCGAGCCCTCTGCCCAGGGCGTTACGTTTAGTTGCCATCTTTTATTGCTGCTGGTTTTTTTGGTCGGTTTCTTGAAATCAGTTCCTTGCTGAGCTGGCCGTAGGCGATGGCACCACGGCTTTCGGGGTCGTAGATTGAAACCGGGAGGCCATGGCTGGGTGATTCCGAGAGTTTGATGTTTCTTGGTATCACTGTAGAGAATACCATATTTCCGAAATGACCGCGGAGTTCTTCAAAAATCTGGTTTGCGAGACGTAGCCTTGCATCGTACATGGTTAGCAGGAAACCCTCGATTTCGAGTTTCGGGCTCAGACGGTTTTTGATTATGCGGATTGTATTCAGCAGTTGTGAAATCCCTTCAAGGGCGAAATATTCCGCCTGCACCGGAATAAGCACGGAGTCGGATGCCGTCAGTGCATTGACAGTGATAAGTCCGAGAGAGGGGCTGCAGTCGATAATGATGAAATCATACCGGTCTTTAAGGGGATGAATCAATGTAGAGAGTATCCTTTCCCGTTCGGGTTTACGCATGAGTTCAACTTCAGCGCCGACGAGGTCGATTCTTGAGCCTATTGCCTCAAGACCTTCCACACATGTTTTCCTTATGGCTTTTTCCGCAGGCACTCCGTCAACGAGACATTCGTAGATGGAATAATCCGTATCCTCGGGATTCAGTCCGATTCCCGAAGTTGCGTTAGCCTGGGGGTCGGCGTCGACGAGCAACACCTTTTTACCCTCGGCGGCGAGGCATGCACCAAGATTAAAAGCGGTTGTGGTTTTCCCCACACCCCCCTTTTGATTAGCGATTGATATAATTTTACCCATTTTTCAGTTTTCAGGTAATTTCTTACAAAAAAAGATAAAAATCGTAAAACAACCCTTAATCCAAAAGAGATATAGACTTATTTTAACACTATTTAAGTACCCCTTTCAAGCGCCCTGAGCCTCAAGACGGGCAACGGTTTTACGGAAAGTCAGCACAAGCAGCACGGAGGCGGTGAGAAGGGCAACGGAGAAGCTGTAATAGACGCCAACGGTCTGCATGTCGCATAGCACCGCCAATATCATGAGAGCCCCGATTCCTGCCACAATATAGCTGACGATAGATATCCAGAGCAAGGGTTTTACTTTCGAGGTGCCTCGGAGGGCATTGACATAGGTGAGCTGAATACCGTCGCAATACTGGTAGAGGACAAGGGGAGGTATCATTAGAATTGCGTATGCCACCACGCTCTCCTCGGGTGTGAACATATGCACCATTTCATCGGTAAAGAAGAGGAAAGCGAGGGATGCTAATGTCGCAAGCACCAGGATAAGATGAAGCCCGGCGGTTGTGACTTTTCTCACTCCTGAGAAATCATTTATGCCGGTATAATTCGACACTTTGATGGATGTTGCCCATCCGAAGCTCATGTAAGTCATGAATCCAAGCTGTCCGATGGTGTTCATAACCTGATAGGCTGCCAGTTCCACTTTACCGAACCATCCGCTCACCACGGCTCCGAACGACCATAGCCCACATTCCACACCGCTCTGCACCATGAGGGGATATGAAGTTTTCCAGACCTGCATTTTACGTGACTTGCCGGAATGACCTTTCACTAGTGTTTGCCAATAAATCCTGTATCGGTTGCCGAAAGCATAGACGGCAAGGATTCCGATGGCTGCGGCAGTCCTCGCGGCGAGAGTGCTCCACCCGGCACCGGCAAGACCAAGTTCGGGGAATCCCCATTTCCCGAAAATTAACACATAGTTTCCCAGCACATTGAGACAGTCGGCTCCCAAAATAATCCACATCGGGGTGGAAGTGTCGGTGACACCGTTGCATGTCTGCTGGAAACAGTTAAACACCGCTATGGGGAGCATTGTTGGTAGGATGATTAGATAATATTCCTTTGCAATCGGCAGGATTTCGGGATCCTGGCCGAATTTGTCGATGAAAACATACAGGATTGCCATTACGGCCATAAAAATGGCAGCCATGCCTAGATTTACGAGCACCGCGGCCCTGAGCATTCGCCCCCCCTCCTGATGGTCTCCCTTTCCATAGAGTGCACCGATTATAGGAGTGACGCCGCCCGCAAAGCCCATCAGCATCACCATTGTCACGAGAAAAAGGCTGTTGACAAAAGCCGATGCCGCCAGCTCGTCAAGACCGTATGCCCCCACCATCATGGTATCGGCGAAACTCACGATAATCACACCGATTTGGGTTACAAGCACCGGAAACCCTATTTTCAGCAAACTCTTGTATGCCGATAAATAAGATTCGCTGAAATGTGCCTTAACAGTGGGGATCATAGAAATTTTTCTCTGAAAAAGTTCTGCAAAGTTACTGATTTTATATTTAATTTTGCAGACCATGCAAAATCACTATGAACCGACACACCACACTATTCTTTCTACTTATTGCCACAACGCTCGGGGCATCGGCAACCGTGAGTCTTGACTCCTGCCGGAACATGGCCCTTCGGAACAACAAGCTGATTCAAATGGCGAAAGAAAACCGGGAGGGGGCGGGCCGATTGAAAGAGTCGGCTCGTGCAGCCTATCTTCCCGGTATTGATTTCACGGGCACTTACATGTATAATCAACGCATTATCAATCTTTTGGGAGAGGATGCGAAATTGCCTACCATGAGTTTCGACCCGACTACGATGTCGTATCAATATAATCTGGTGAAAGGTGCCGACGGGATGCCTGTTAAGGATCCCTCAACCGGCAGCTACATACCCTCGGAGGTTGCCGTGATACCAAAAGAGGCCATGAGCTACGACATCCATAATGTTTTTGCGGGAGCCTTCACTCTCACCCAGCCGGTTTATATGGGAGGTCAGATAAGGGCGCTCAACGAGATAGCCGGTTACGGCGAGAAGATAGCGTCGGCAATGAGTAACAGTGTGGCCCAGGATATCGTCTATACGGTTGATGAGACGTATTGGACTGTGGTGTCGCTTATTGAGAAGAAGAAGCTGGCTGAGAGCTTCGTGAATCTAACAGACACTCTGCAATATAATGTGAATGCGATGGTTGAGGCGGGGGTGGCAACAAAGAGCGACCTGTTGTCGGCCGAAGTAAGGGCGAACGAAGCCCGGATAGCTCTTGTAAAGGTTACTAACGGGCTAACGTTGTCGAGGATGGCTCTTGCTCAGATTTGCGGGCTTCCGGTCGACACGGAGATGGAACTTGAGGATGAACGCCTCGGAGTGCCGGAAAGTGTGGGAGCCATATCCGACACCGACATGCAGGCAGTTTATTCACGCCGTCAAGACCTTGAGGTTGTGAGGCAGACCATCAACCTTCTTAAAGGGAGAGAGAAACTTAGCCTGAGTGAAATGTTGCCGAAGATAGCTGTGGTGGGTGCATATTCCTTTTCCAATCCGAACGTGATCGATGGATTCAGGAAACGATTCGGAGGAGGGTTCAGTGTGGGAGCCGCACTCACGGTGCCGATATGGCACTGGGGAGGTGACTATAAGCGATATAAGGCGGCGCAGTCATCCACCAAGGCGCAGAAATTCTTGCTTGAGGATCTTGAGGAGAAGGTGAGCCTTCAGGTTAGCCAGGCCCGTTTCAGTCTTGAGGAGGCTGAAAAGACCTACAAGATGGCCACGCTAAACATGGAGAAGGCAGACGAGAACCTACGTCAAGCCGATCTGGCATTCCGCGAGGGTGTGCTCACCACCAACGATGTGTTGATGGCCCAGACGGCATGGGTGGCTGCCAATTCAGAGAAGATCGACGCAGGCATAGGGATACGACTTGCCCGCACTTACCTTTCGAAAGTGCTCGGCACTCTTGATGCCGGTGTGCCGCAGCAATGAAATATAAAGAGGGGAATTAAAAAATTAACAAAGCAAAACAGCTGATATAAATGGATACAATGAATGTGTCGCAGCCTGATAAAGTGACTGCAAAAGACAAAATGTTGATACTGACAATAATTGTTGTCATCATCATCTTGGCAGGGCTTGCCATCCTTGGTTTTTTGGTGATAAAACAGGGTCCTGACACAGTCCAGGGGCAGGTGGATGCCACAGAGATCAGGATTTCCGGCAAGTTGCCCGGACGAGTGGAGGAGATATATGTTGAGGAGGGAGCCCACGTGAAGCAGGGCGACACGTTGGTGAGGATCCTTTCCACACTGGTGGAGGCGAGACTCGGCCAGGCTGAGGCCATGGAGAATGTTGCCAAGGCTGCCAATGCTAAAGTAGATGCCGGCACGAGGTCGCAGATCATAACTTCCGCCTACGAGCTTTTGCAGCAGGCAAAGGCAGCCGAAGGGATAGCGAAGAAGACCTACGAGCGGATGGAAAGCCTCTATTCGAAGGGAGTGATAAGCGAACAGAAGCGAGACGAGGCAAAGGCTGCCTACGAAGCGGCAACGGCCGGGGTGGGGGTTGCCGAGAGCCAGTATAGCCTTGCCAAATCAGGAGCCCAAAGTGAGGACAAGGTTGCTGCAGAAGCTATGGTCAATGTGGCTAAAGGGGGAGTGAACGAGGTGAACGCCTTGCTTGAAGACCAATATCTCACCGCACCATGCGACGGGGAGATAACTGAGATATATCCCAACGTCTCGGAACTTGTTGCCACCGGCGCACCCTTGATGTCGTTGCAGAAAGATGACCATTGGGTAGTGTTCAATGTCAGGGAGACACTGCTTAAAAATATAAAGATGGGCACGGTGTTGAAAATAAGGATACCGGCCCTGGATATAAAGACCGAAGCCAAAGTTTTCTATATAAAGGATTTGGGCACTTATGCCAACTGGCAGGCAACGAAATCCACAGGTGATTTTGATGCACGCACTTTCCAGATCAAGGCGTGGCCGATTGAGAAGATCGAGAATCTACGGCCCGGGATGTCGGTGATACTTGAAGACGAAAAAGCTGAAAAATAATGCAGAAAGGATTCCGGGCGATATTTGTCAGAAGCGTGCTTCAACTCGTGAGGCGTCCCATTTATTGGGTGGCGTTCTTCATATTGCCCTTGTTCTGCTTCATGCTTCTCACCAATGAGATGCAGGAGGGTTTGCCGTCGCGTGTTCCGGCAGCCATGATCGACAAAGACGGCTCTTCACTTTCAAGACAAGTGACCCAAAATCTTGCCGGCATGCAGATGGTTGACCTTGTCGACGACTGCAACAGCTACACGGAGGCGCGTCATCTGATGCAAAAGGGGGATATTTTCGGATTTTTCCTTATACCGGAGAACTTCGAGCGAGATCTCATGTCGGGCAGGAAGCCGGTGATAACGTTCTATACTAATATGACATATTTCGTGCCGGGCACGATATTGTTCAAGACCTTCAAGACAGCGGCCATCTACACCAAGGCCGGAGTGGCAATGACAGTGCTTGAATCGGTCGGCGCGGATCCTTCGGAGGTACGGCCGCTTTTGCTTCCGGTCAACATCCAGGCGCGTGGCATCCACAATCCTGGGCTTAATTATGCCATCTATCTTTGCAATTCGTTCATACCGGGAGTGTTGGAGCTGATGATATTTCTGGTCACCTGCTTCAGCCTGGGTCAGGAAATAAAATACGGCACCTCGCGGCAGCTTCTTGCGATGGCCGACGGTTCAATAGTGAAGGCGTTGGCTGCCAAGCTTCTGCCTCAGACACTCATTTGGATAGTTATGGCTCTCTTTATGGAGGCATGGCTTTTTGGAGTGAACGGTTATCCGGTTTATGGATCATGGTTCTGGCTAACCCTGTCGGAGATAATGTTCGTGTTCGCCTGTCAGGGCTGGGCGGTTTTCTTTTTCGGGGTTCTTCCCAATCTCCGGTTGTCGCTGTCGGTGTCGGCATTGCTCGGCATCCTCGCTTTTTCGGTTGCGGCGTTCTCCTTCCCGGTAGAGAGCATGTATCCTGCCATTGGAATCTTCAGCTGGATTTTGCCGGTGAGATATAACCTTTTGATTTATATCGATCAGGCATTAAACGGCATAGATATCTATTATTCACGCATTTGGTTTGTGGCCTATATAGTCTTTATGTTGTTGCCCTTCACTTTGTTGTGGCGCATAAAGAGAGAGATGGCCGAACCGGTTTACGCCCCATGATATGTTGATACGGGAGCTGTTTAAGGTATATTGCAAGGAATTCCGGCTCGTGATTCACGATCCGGGTATCATCATATTCTTTCTGTTCCTGCCGCTTGCCTATCCGGTGATCTATTCGCTGATCTATAATCCGGAATTGGTGAGGGATGTTGCCGTTGTTGTTGTCGACAACGATCGGTCGTCGATGAGCCGTAAGCTTGTCAGGGATTTTGATGCCACACAGGAAGCGTGGGTGATAGGCTATGCGAGCGACCTTTCCGAAGCCCGACGAGCCATGGATTCCCATAAATGCTATGCCATTCTTGAAATACCTGCCGGATTCGGGAAAAGGATAGCAAACAATGAGCAGGCTAATGCCGTGCTTTACTGCGAGATGAGCCTGTTGCTACGCTACCGTTCGTTGCTCGTTGGCTCATCGAATGTTGCGCAGGCTATGGGTGCTGAGATCCTCGCCGAGAAGATAGATCTTGTAGCACCACTTGCCGAGACGATCATAGATGGCGATCTAATGCCGATTAAAGATATCCCGATGGGGAATATCGAGAGCGGATTCGATTCATTTATTATGCCCGGGGTCTTGATCCTTATCCTTCACCAGTGTATCATCCTTGCATCGGGCATGGCGGGAGGGGCCAAGCGGGAGAAAGCGTCGCTGATAGGTTACGACCCGGAGAACAGGGCGCAGAGCGTGTTGATGACTATGTTGGGTCAGATGTTGTGTTACATCACCATCCTTATGGTGCCTATCATCTATCTTGTGCATTACGTGCCACTTATGTTTGCGTTTCCGGTGGCGGGCAACCTGTTTGAAATACTAATGTTCCTGACCCCGATGGTGTTTGCTTGCGTAGGATTAGGCTGGTGTTTCCAGGGTGTTGTTTACGAGAGAGAGTCGGTTTTTGTCTTGTGGGTTGTAACCTCCGTGATCTTCCTGTTCCTGTCGGGTCTTACATGGCCGCGTTATGCCATGAGTGGATTTTGGAAGGCAGTGAGCGACTGCATCCCCGCCACATGGGGAATGGAGGGGTTCATAAGGATGAACACCAACGGCGCGAGCCTTTCACAAGTTCGCGGGGATTATATACATCTATGGATACTGGCAGCGGTTTATCTCACCGGCGCCTACGTGGTTCAGAGAGCGATGCGAGGAGGGTTCAAAAATTTGGGGAAACACCGTGAAAAACAACTCAATAACGGGTTATAATTTTTTAAAGATTTTTAACAATTGTAGTAAATAGTTAATAATTAAGCATATAGCAAACGGGGGGGGTAGAAATAAAAGAACGTTTGCAAAATCGGATTTTTTTAAAGGTCATATTATTTATAACTTCGCCAACCAAACCCGGTGATGCTTATGAGATTAGGGGAAAAAGGTCCTATTTCGGAATCACGCCATATCAAGCATCAGCGCAAACAATCTACAACACACGAAAACCTCTATGAATTTTCTAAGGACATTACTCTTCGCAACATTGATAATGGTTGCAGGTTTGTCATATTCCGAAAGGAAGGCAGACATCAAGACCAACCTTATACCGGATGCTGCGTTGTCGCCCAACTTGGGATTAGAGTTCAAACTTGCGAAGAAATGGTCGCTTGACCTTACCGGTGAGCTCAACCTATGGTCGTTTGACGAGCATAAGTGGAAACACTGGCTTGTTCAGCCGGAAGCCCGCTATTGGTTTTGCGAGCCGTTTGTGAAGAGCTTTCTCGGCATCCATGCCATCGGTGGTGAGTTTAATGTGGGCAAGATCAACAACGGGATAAATTTTCTTGGAACAGATTTCAGCAAGTTGAGAGACTACCGCTACGAAGGGTGGGCAGCAGGTGGAGGCATAGCATACGGCTATGCGTTGCCATTGTCGAAGCACTTCAACATGGAGTTTGAGATAGGTGTGGGATATGTTTATGTCAAATACAAGAAATTCAGCTGCGCTGAATGTAGCCGGGAATTAGGCGACGGGCATCACAACTATTTCGGGCCCACGAAGGCAGCGATAAATCTTGTTTACCTTTTCTAAGCGGGGATTGAGACTATGAAAAAGAATATAAGAGCGATATTATCGGCAGTTTTGGCATTTTCAGGGATATTCGGCATGAAAGCCGACCAGGGCACGCTGTCGGTGCAGCAGCCCGGGGCGACGGATGGCATCGTGTGCGGCCTGCCGGTAAACGGGATAACCCTCGAAAGAGAGGGGGAATGGATGAACCTGGAGATGGACATGGAACTCGGTTCATTCAAGATGAAGGGAGACCGTGTGGCGGTGTTTTATCCGGAACTGACCGACGGCACAAATTCTGTGGAGTTATATCCCGTGGCACTCTACGGCAGAATCAGATATATTCAGTATATACGTGACAACGAGCAACCTATAGGGGGACCGGACGAGGTGACAATCAAATATAGCAACCGCCCCGATGTGGTGACATATTCCAAGAGCATCCCCTACCAGGAATGGATGAACGGAGCAGAACTCAAGATAACGAGAAGAGATTTCGGATGTTGCAACAAGTTGCTCTCCCAGTGCGAATCGCCCCTTTCGTCATGGTCGGAGTTTTATTATGAACCTGCCTACGAATTCAAAGAGGCGGTGACCGCCGCAACCGTTAAGACCCGTGAGCTTTCCGGTCGTGCGTATGTAGATTTCCCGGTGAACCAGACGGTTATCTATCCCGACTACAGACGAAACGCCATAGAGCTCGCCAAGATAATAGCAACGATAGATTCGGTTAAAAACGACAAGGATATCACCATAGATGCGATAAGCATCAAGGGCTTTGCATCACCGGAGGGGTCTTACGAAAACAATATCCGGCTTGCAAAGGGAAGAACCGAGGCATTGAAGAACTATGTCCAGCAACTTTATAAATTTCCCGAGGGTTTCATCACCACATCCTATGAGCCCGAAGACTGGGAAGGACTCAGGGAATGGGTTGAAAGTTCAAATATCGACAACAAAGCAGGTATATTGGCAATCATAGATTCCGATCTTGCGCCAGATCCGAAGAACACCAAGATTCAGACAACCTATCCCGAGCAATATAAATTCCTGCTTCAGAATATTTATCCCGCGTTGCGGCACTCAGACTACAAGATAGAATACACTATCAAGCAATTCGTTGATGTAGAGGAGATTGCCGAGGTGATACGCACCGCGCCGCAGAAGCTTTCGCTCGATGAGATCTATCTGTTGGCGGGAAGCCTGGAGCCGGGCAGCGAGGAATATAACGAAGTGTATGAAACGGCGGTGAGGATGTTCCCGTCTGACGAGACTGCCAACCTCAATGCGGCGAATGTGGCGATGCAAAGGGGAGACTTTGACAAAGCGGAACAATATCTTGCCAAGTCGGGTGACAGCGCCGAAGCGGTTTATGCCCGTGGTGTTCTCGCCACCAAGAGGGGTCATTATCAGGTGGCTCTTGAATATTTCAATGCTGCGGCGCCGGAATTGCCCAAGGCGGCTGAAGCGGCCAAGACACTGAAAGAGGTGCTGAGATAAAAATTTATGAATAATAATAAAAATAACATAACCAATAATTTATGAAATTCAATTTGAAAACATTAGCGTTGTTGCTTGGAGGGGGCTTGCTTGGCCTTACAAGCTGCAGCAACGACACATTGACCGGTGATCCTGCCGGTGGTCCTGAATACGCCGGTAAGAAAGTCTATTTCACAGCGGCCCTTGCATTGCCGTCTGACACAGGCACAAGAAGCGCGACTGACGATGAAGATGCAGAACATGCAGCCGACGGAAATAACCAAACCAATTCCAATGCAGATCCTGATTATGAATACGGCTACGACTACGAGAACGACGTAAGGACAATGATTCTCGTTTTTGCCACAAAGACAGAAAACAAGTATATCTGCGCTGCAGAGGTTTCCGGTATTGAGAAAGCACCGACCGGACTGAATTATTCGTTCGATGTTCTTGCCGAGATCGATTACAATGATTTAAATGCGGCTTATTCAGCCAATCTATTTACATCGGATCAGGAAGTAAATGTTTATGCTTACTGTAACTATACCCAGAATTTGAAAGAGAATTTTTTTGGAACCGGTAAGCCGGCAGCGGGTACCACAGCATGGGCAGATTTCACAGGTGAAGTCATTGAGGCATCCTCAGCGGCAGGTGAGAGTCCTGCTATCAGCAACACAATCTGGGCACCCCGTTCATTCCTGATGACCAACCATGCCATCACCACAACAAAATTCCCTGACGAGATAGGGAAATGGGATGAATACGCAGATCAAAGTAATCCGTTCAAGGTGACATCGGGTGGCACACAGACTGACGGCACCCCTTTGCTTCCGATTTATGTCGAGAGGGTTGCAGCCCGTATAGACTTCCGTGACGGAAGTACTAATGTTTCGGGAGAACCTAATAATAATACATATAAAATCCTGACAGATGTTCATAAACTAATAGGAGATAATCCGAACGAACAACAGGATAAAGATACCAAAAACTTATATAGTATTCAGCTTAACCGTATGGGTCTTGTGAACATGAGCAGGAATTTCTATTATCTGCGCAGAGTTTCTACAAACGGACTTAATGACGGCTCAATTCTTGGTGGTGCTGAAACTTCACCAAATTTTGCAAATGGAACTCCTTATGTAGTTGATACTGATGCAACAGAAAAGAATGGAAAATCAATAACAGCTACCAATGCATCAGATTACTTTAACTTCCGTCTTTACAATACATCGGGCGACTATGAAATGAGCCAGTGGTATATTGATGATATTGAAGATGTATTAAAAGGAGAGAAAGACCAATGGACTAATTCGTTAAACGGTGGCAAATATCACATCTGGAGATATGTAACCGAGAATACGATTCCCGGAGCTGATAACCAGATTCATGTACAAAGCACCGGTATCATTTTCAAAGGAAGAATCATCCCCGGTGATGATATCAATGCAACCTATGAATCGGTTGAACAAAATGATCCCTCTGGCACAAATTCCTACGTTTCAGAAAAAGTCCAAACAGCTTTGGAGAAGGTTAAAAACCCGAATGCAAACATAACAAACCCCGCTACAGAGCTTCCAATGCTGTTCAGTTTCGACGGATTCCTTTACGGAGGCTGGGATGAACTTGTAAAGGCAGCGGTTGTTGACGGTACTGGTGGTACCCTTTACACAGCCATGAATTCTATACTTGGTAACTGGAAACTTGATACAAGCGGTCAATACACCACCACAGGAGACGGGGCACAGCTCACAGTTGATGAAGCTGCGAAGATTATCCAGACCCCAGGGCAGGATCTTTCAGATAAGATAAAGATATCCGATGAATCTTTGAGAACTTATGCAGCTGATAATAATATCACCGTCTATGTGGCAGAAAATGAAAATGACGGTCAAGGCTGGGGTTACTATTGCTACTACTTCTATTGGATACGCCATAACGACAATAACAAGTCAGGTCTTATGGCTCCGATGGAGTTTGCTACAGTGCGTAACAATGTCTATAAACTTTATGTTGAGAGCATTAACCGACTCGGACATCCCCGTGTCAAGTCAGATGACCCCGACCCGGAGGATGAAGATGATCCGGATGAAAAACCGACACGCTATATCCAGGTGAACATCGACGTTCTGCCATGGGTTGTGCGTGAAAACAAAATCACATTCTAATGCTCGTTGAGCTTTTTCAAATTGATAATTCAAAAACGCTGATAAATGAAAATAAATAGCGTAAAAATAAGCGGCATGCTGAGGAAAGGGAGGGTGCTCCCTCTCCTCGGGATGTTGTGCCTGGGAGGGATGCTGACATCGTGCGAGGCTCTATTCGACGATATGTCAGACTGTAGCTCGGGCATACGGCTCGCCTTTAATTATGACTACCACATGGAGCCGGGGGCGAACGCGTTTATGAGTAATGTGGATTGCGTGACGGTTTATGTGTTCGACACAGACCTTAACTATCTGACGCAATTCACTGAAACGTCCGACATCCTAAAGAATGAAAACTATCGGATGGATATCCCCTTGAATCCGGGGAGCTACCATCTTGTGGTCTATGGTGGGACCACCTGCGACGACGCATCGGTTGAGTTCACACCAAACTGGACATCCACGTCAACCGGGGGGCACAAGGATCATATCCTTGTGAACGTGCCCACAGATGCCGACGGAGTCAGCAACAAGCAGCTGCACGATGTTGATGCACGGACCGGAGGCCTTTTCTATGGCACTCTCGACCTGACAATCACCGACCGGGATTTCACCGCCGGAACATACCGTGAAGAGACGGTGCACCTGATGAAAGACACCAACACCATTCAGGTGTTTCTTCAGGAGCTTGCAAACCCCGACCAGATAGACCATGCAGACTATAACTTTACTATCAGGGACGACAATTTCACATTAGACGGCTACAATAATCCCGTCTATACTTCCACCAGGGGAGCCGGCGAAGGCACGAAGTGCTATAAACCTATTGCAAAGGAGAACAGATTAATGGGTTATGTCGACAACACCGGACGGGAGGGCACCGTTGCCGGAACCGACGAGTCACGTCAGGTGCAGATGGCATACGCCGAATTCTCCACGTCAAGGTTGCTGACCCAACATATGGCGACGTCTCGGCTCATCGTGACATCTGCAAAGGATGTGGATGATAACGGTAACGAGAAAGAGATTATCAACATACCGTTGATAACCTATCTTGCCATGACAAGGGGGTATGGCGACAACTGGATCAAGAGCGATCAGGAATATCTCGACCGCCAGAGCCGCTGGAGCCTGATGTTCTTCCTGCAGAGGAATGTATGGGTCAAAGCACGTATTGTTGTTAATTCATGGGTGGTGAGAGTTGACCCTGTGAACTTGTAATAAAAAAGCTAAGAAAGGAAGGTTTTAAACCTTATGTTGAGAATAAAGCAGATAGCAAGGATAATCATGGCAACGGTTTTCGCTGCACTCCTGTTGGAGGGGTGTGCCGCCGACACGATGCCCGATGTGCCCGGAGCCGACACCGAAGGTTCCGGAACAGGTGGGTTTGTCGGATCGGAGCCGAAGACGTATTATCTTGAGGTATCGTTGAATATAACAACCCATGGGATGCAGAGCCGCTCTGAAACCTATGATGATTCAGAGTCGGAAAAGGCAGTCGACGGCGATTATGTCTATGGCTCGGATCCCGAGAATGCCATAGCGGAGACGGGGCATACATTGTTCTTCTTCGACAGGAACAACAAGCTTCAGCTTATATATCCTCTAAATCTGGAGAACCGTGTTGAGATGACTCCGGAAGATGAAGATGGTAAAGTGATAGAAGTGCGTTACTGGACTCTTATCCGTGACATCGAGAAGGAGAATCTGCCGAGGTCGGTGTTGGCTGTGATCAACCACAATGCAATCTATGCCGACATGACATCGCAGTTTCAAGTTGGAGACGCAACGGTGGCTGATGTCTTGAAATATACGTGGACATCAAGCGATCCCTCCACTATCGGCAGGGATGAAAACGGGCTCTTTGTGATGACAAATTCAGCCTATATCGTAGGTACTGAAGTTCAGGTTGCGGTGCCGGTGACAGAGAAGATGTATCATGAAATCGAGGATGATAACGAGCCGATCCCGCCTGTTAAGAAGCTTAATCCGGATGAAATATTGACCATCCACGTTGAGCGGATGCTCGCCAAAGTCACCTTCGCCATCGATGCTTATGGAACTACTACGAATGATGATGGAAGCATTACTTTCCCTGAAATTGACGCAGTTGTGTGTAAAGATATTGATGACGATGGGAATGCACATAATGTTTATGGAAAATGGAGAGCTACCGTTAACGGGTGGGATATGAATGCCTACGAAAAGGTGTCGTATATCTTTAAAAATATAGGCACGTCAACCCCATACACAACATGGACATATTGGCATGATGCGGATTATTTCCGCTCTTTTTGGGCTGAAGATGTCAACTACACCACGGGATACTATCCGGTTCAATATAGAGAAGCCGTGAATGAAGATCTTGATTATTACAATAGAAACAATCAGGTTGCGACTTTAAATTATATCTCTTTCAATGAGATGCAAACAGGAAAAATGAATCGGATCCTCTATATGCCGGAAAATACCTATAACTACGGTACAACAGAGTGGGGTACGGGTGTTGTAGATATAGCAGGATCACACCTGCTTATAAATGCCCGGCTGGATATTCAGTATGACGATGGCACCTGGATTGAAGGAGGTGAAGACCAAGATTTTTATCGCGGAGAGTTTGGTATTTTCTATAAAAACTGGAAACATGCCTTTTGGGGTATCGTAAGGCGTTTTAACAATACATTGTCTTCCCAGACCAAGATGAGATATCATCTATATAATTGGGATGGTGATGAAGAATTAAACAATAAAACCCTTGAGGCCTTGACAACCACCTTACCGGGTAGGGATAATAAGAATAAAAATTTCAAACTCTGCCTTAACGGAGAGGAGATAACCTGGGATATGGTAAAAAACTGGGGCGAGGATATGAGGGATAAAGTTTTCGTGAAGGCTAACATTAAGGATGGGGATGGCAAGCTTTTGCCATGGAATGAGGGAATGGAGATCATAGATCTGAATTCTGATTCCAAGGATAAATTGTCAATCTATTCATCCATAACAGTCAATGAAAATATCACGCCTGATAATCCCGGTTATAATCATCTTGATGAACAAAACGAAGGAAGATATTTAAGGGAATGCACTTCCAATGATATCCAATCATTAATGTTGGAATATCTTGGAGCGTTAGACCACTATACAAAGGGAAGCATGTATTATGCCGCTCCGGTAATGATCAATCAAACTGTGCGTGGCACAGTAAGAAACAATTGGTACAGATACACGCTCACGGGAATTAAGACGCCCGGAATTTCGGTGGATGATTTGGATCAAAAGATAATTCCTGTAAGACAGGAAACCCATGATCAAACCAACTTGATATTCGAGGTGATAGATTGGCATGAATTCACGTTCACGGCACCCCTTATGTAGAAAAGAATCATTATTGAAAATGAAAAGATTGAATCTTTTATATAAGTATATATTTTTTGTTATTGTCACTTTCCTTGCATCATCCTGTGTCGATGACAATATCAAGTTGCCCGAGACTTCACAATCAGACACGGTGGGTGATGGTTCAGGCGATTATTGCCTGCAATTTGTTTTTAACCTTGACAATATGGGAGGTGCGGCAACAAGGGCGAGCAATCCCATGCAAGATATTGAAAATTATGTAGATCTTGAAAAGGTGCGTATTCTTTTCTTCAGTTGCGAGGGGAAATATAACGATGATGATTACGAACATGATTTTTTCCTATTTGAACCGAAGAACCATTGGGTAAAAAAACTTGATGCGGATGAGTCAAATCCTAACCGATGGTTGGTTTCAGTACCGATGTATACCCATGGGAATAATGCGGAAGGATATAGCTGGGATTGGGATTTTATACGTCAGAGATTGACGAGCGCGCCTTTTAAGATAGCTATTTTAGCCAACCGTCCGGAATATGACTATGTAGATAGGTTTGCCGGCAATGCCGATCAGTCATTGGCTATAGATGCCGGATGGATGCCAAACAAGGGTCCTCTGTGGGGCTCGGACGATGCTTTGTCGCAGGAGAAACTTAATGACTTTGAAAATGTCAAAAACAATCCGGAAGCCTTAAAAAATGCCTTGGCAGCTGTGAAAGATGTTTTTGATCTGCATCATTGCCAGACAGACATCAACTATATAAATAAAAGTACCAATGTGGGATATTACAGCTTTGTAATGGGCGACTGGAACCGTGACAAAGATGGGAATGCCGTATCTTGGGCCACTGCTTATAATAATGTTAGTATAAACACGGTGCTTGCCAACGAAGGGCCTAAGATGGGTGCCACGGCAAGTTGGGTTGATTGGGATTATTACAAATTGGATGATAATGGCAACAAGATAAGCATCACTTATACAAGCAATGGTGAACAAGTCATAAGTTACTGTCAAAATGACGGTGCTTTTATAAATTCATCCAGAGCTTATGCCAAAAGATTCAGGAACCCAAGTTATGATTATCCTATCCCGATGTATGGCATACAGCTATTTGATCCGATAAAATACGATAATTCCAATGAAGAGCTGTGGCAAAAAGGTTCGCCATTTTATCTTTCCGAGGGGATACCGGGTCAAGAACCGATTGTAGCCTATAATCAGAAATCTATCTCGATTTTACGTTCGGTTGTCAAGATGGAACTGATAATTCCGAAGTCGGTTATCGGCGATAATTTCGATAACTTGACAATGGTTGGGGTGGCATATTCAAATATTTATTCGCGTTGTGAGCCTATGGATGTCTGGACACCGACCGACAAGATATGGGCGGATATGCATGAAAAATCCAACGGCTCCTACATTGGAGGAGATAAATGTGAGATCGAGAATATTTTGAATTATGGGTCGATATGCACCACTTCAGGAAGTGCGCACTCTTCTAATGAATTGACTGATTATCAATATACCATGAGTTGGTTTTACGGTGCTTGGAAAGAGAAGGGCTGGGATTTTAACGGTTTTACAGACATTGCTCCCGAATCCACCGGTAAGGAATATCCACAAATTTTCAATACCACAATTCAAAGGAATCAGTTGGTTATTTGTGATGATAATGTTTTGTTTGATGATTACGGAGACGATAATTTGCATTATATTATCTATTGCGGAGAAAAAAACAGTATGGATCCGTCCAATTTAAATAGTCTACATGCAACCGGTTCAGCCAATGCAGTGTTTCAATATTGGATTCTACAGATTGGAGACAATTCCTATGCAGTTCCTATCACAGATTATGGCAACAGTGCGAATGCAGCCTTGAAACTAACTCCGTTGTCATGGAATGATGGAAAAGAAGGTGCTACAAGTAGTTATAGTGATTTATATATTAACAGGGATGGGAAAAAATATTTGCCAAGACATGCCCATCAAAGGACAGCAGATGGCAAAACTGAAACCTGTAAAACGGCCCACGACTATTTGCAAGAACAAATAACAAATAGCCCTACCGATCAGACACATCTTCCATGGCCTTTGATCAGAAATCATGTCTATCGGATAACTTTATCCAAGAAATCGGATAATAACGGTTCTGCACAAGGAAGAAGCAGGAGTGAGGAAAAGGCTCTGGAAATCACTGCAACCTGCCAGGATTTTCATTCAAAAAAATTTTAATGAAGAAACTAATTTGACATCACCTGCGACAAAAGACTTTACCTGCGACAAAAGACTTTACCTGCGACAAAAGACCTTGCTTCGACAAAAGCCATCATCTGCGACAAAAGACTTTGCCTTCGACAAAAGACTTTGCTTCGACAAAAGACTTTGCCTTCGAGAAAAGACAACACTTGCGACAAAGACTGCCCTTAGGGCAAAAGACTCTGCCTACGAGGAAAGGATATGATACAAGGAAAGATTGCCGGAAATTATTTCCGGCTTTTGTTTTTTGTCGGAGGTGAGGAATAGCCTTATATTTGCGGATGAATATGAAAAACCGTGCTTAATCAGAGCCTATGAATCTGACTCATTCCACCTATGACAAGCGAAGCCTCCATCATGATTATTATGATAGATTTATCTATCACATCATAATCAAAAAGAGGGATGGGACCCCTGATTTCGGGGCTATGCGAGGGAGTGTGGATTTTAAGCCGGGAGAGAAGGGGGCTCCTTATCTCTTTCCTTTTGAAACAGGAAAATCTATAATAGATGGCTTAAAGATATTTGAAAAACGATTTCCCGAGATCCGAAAGTTTCAATACATGTTAATGCCGGATCATCTGCATTTGATAATTTACAAAACAGTTAAAAATAATATCCATCTTGACGAATATATTACTTTTCTTAAAACAATAATCTCTAGTGAATACAACAGAAAGAGTGGAACAGCACTTTCAAATGAAGAGATTTTTCAAGAAGGCTATACTGACAAAGCTTTATATGACAAGGTTAGTCTTGACGCCTGGATAAAATATGTGAGAGAAAATCCTTACAGAAGGGTAATGATTGTGCAACGGCCTGAGTTTTTCAAGCGTTCAAGGTGTCTTAAAATTGACAATGAATCTTATGAGGCTTACGGTAATTTGTTTCTTTATGATAATCCTGACAAATTTGCCGTTAGGGTAAGAAGGGTTTTTACCGCCCAAGAAGTTTATTTGCATAAACAACAAGCGATTGTTGCAGCACAAAGAGGTTCTGTCTTGATTTCTCCCTTTATATCATCGCATGAAAAGGAAATCCGTAAAGAGGCGGAACTGAAGAATTCCAAAATAATTCTCATCAGACATGAAGAATTCGGGGAAAGGTTCAAACCACCTAAACATGACTTTGAATTATGTTCACAAGGAAAATTGCTTATAATTTCTTTAGGGCTGCCTAAAGGAACGGAACTGACTTATGCGATATCTACACGTATGAATGAACTTGCTTATAGAATCTGCGATATTACCCGATAATTTCTCACCTTCGACAAAAGACAACACCTTCGACAAAAGACAACACCTGCGACAAAAGACATCACCTGCGACAAAAGACAACACCTGCGACAAAAGACTTCGGCTTCGACAAAAAAAAGACCACGCGCTATAAAAGACTTCGAATTTTACCACATTGCGATTTTTTTGATTTGTGGAGGATTTGCTTGGCTCGGTGCCATGAGAGATAAGATTTAGGGGCAGGATTATTGACTACTTCAAAAACTATGTCGCCCAAGGGTTTTCCCGGGGCGACTTTTTTTATTTGCACTACCCTACGGAATATCTCCTGATACATCTCCCTCTTTTCGGGAAACATCCCCTCGCACGGATCCTCACCCCTGAACATTGCCGATATAACCCTCATGGCTCTCGCCTCACTTACCCAAAATCGTGGGGCCGGTAGGTCGGCGGCATCGGAAAATGCTTTCTTGGCACTGATCACCGACTGCGTGGCAAGCGATTCACGAAAATTTTTCAACAATAGTTCGCTTCTCTCGGAAGCAAATTCAGCTACAGACATTTTCTTTCTCATAGGATTTTTTTTATTAATATTATAGCATTGCTTAAAAAGTTTGGCAAAGCTAATGAAATATTTTAGCAAAACCAAATAAAAAATAAGGCAACGCTATAAATTATTTTCTAATTACTGATACCGGGATGGTGTAATTAAGGGTTTTAAAATAATCAATAACTTACATATCAGAATAATATGAAATTATATAAAAATGAATAATGCTATAAAAAGGATTAAAATAACAATAGCAATGCTATAAATAGAGATAATTTTGCCCTCGTAAGCTGCTTACTAAATGAAATCAGAAATGAAAAAGAAAACCATTTTTTCATGGATCAAAGAATTTCTCTCGATCCATGGCAAAGGTTTCGACGGGACACCACCGGCCCCTTCCGTAGAAACCGTTGAAAAGCTAATCAGGAGGGCCGTAAACGAAAAACAGAGAGAAGAAAATGGAAAAGATCAAGAAAATGATCCTGATGTTAGGGAAAGTACTGAAAATGTTGAAGAGACTCCTGAAGCTGACAGCAGGAAAGAAAGCTGCCCCTATGCCCTGAAAAGGAACATAGTAAGCTCGATTGAAGAGGTGAAGCGTTTCGCCGAGGAGCATGAGCTCGCGGCAACCGTGGTGAAGGCTCTGCTCGCTTTACTTGCCGAGCTTGCTTCAAACACTCTCAAGGGAAAAGTGAGCGGAACGCTGCTTCTGACATTGCTCAATGCCCTGAATTTCGACAAGGCGCGAGAAGCCGCCTACCGTGAGGGAGAGGTTGCCGGCAGGAACGCAAAGATCGAGGAGGAATATTTTCCCACACTCGACGACGGTGTGCCTCACTTCAACGGTGCGGTGAACCGTGGCGCCGGAAAGGACGACATCTTTTCAATGGCTGCCAAATGCAGATAGCGTCATTTTTATTTGAAACAACTTAAAATCTTTATTTACATGTATTCCAAACTACAAGATTCAAAAGAGACAGTGCCTCTGATAGGAGGTGAACCCACATTGACAGAAGGCACGGCAGGCCTTGAAGATATATCTGCAGGACAGGCTGCATCCGTGAGCGCGGCTGCCGATGCCACGGGCGGCATCTCGGCAGGGAATTTCATCGAGACTGCCGTTGATGACGAATTATTCAGGTTTAACAGTGAGGATACGCCCCTGATGAATCTGATGCTCAGGGCTAAAAGAGTGAATGTCAACAGTCCGGAGGTGGATCACTACATGATTGACGAGGCAAAATCCTGTGTTTACACCACAACGGAATGCGGAGGCAACTCGCGTGCTTTCGTGGTGCTTCCGCTCTCTGAATCCGACGGAAATTCCTTGCGGCCATACACCACACTTCTGGTGAAGGGGGTTGACGGCTACGACAGTGACGGATTGAACATCACTCCCGGCAAAGACCTCATGCTCTTTGTCACCGGTCAGGACTCCACCACTGCCAATCCGGTGGTGAGGGCTGTCAACGGCAAGAAGACCACACCCGAAGATGAATTCAGCCAGGTTCCAACGATTCCGGGAGGAACAAAGATTATCATCCTGGCCAACTCCCTCTATGAGACACAGAAAGAGGTTGACCCTGACCTTATCCTACCTCAGCCTACAAGGATTTACCTCCAGAAAAGAGGTATGAACCAGGTGGTGAGCGATTATTTCGAGAGTCAGAGAAAGAGGATGCCATTCTCGCATGCCGTGATAGCCGAGCAGGCCATAGCCAATTTCAAGGTCAGGGGCAACCGCACGCTCTGGGCCGGAAGGGCCGGCAAGTTCAAGGTCAACGTGCCGAAGATGGGTATGCAATACGTCTATACAACCGAAGGTTTGCGCTGGCAGTTCCGCCGCGAGCTCGAAGAGCCGGGCAACTGGACTGTAGATAAGATAATAGGTATGGCGAAGATGTTCTTCACCGGAGAGGATGTGCCCAAAAGCGCGTTGCTGCTCGCCGGAAAGAACCTGCTTGAATCTATCCAGAAAATAGATTATTCCAAGCATCCGGAGATTCATATATCCACGAAAGTTAATTCCGTGGGTTGGACGGTGACCAATTTCCACACGGTTTTCGGTGATATAGAGATAAAGAGAGAGCCTACGCTCGACCGGCTCGGCTGGAGCAATTCGGGTGCATTGATCGGCGACAACCGCCTTGTGCATTACGTCTATAGCGAGGAGCATGCCTTCGAAGACAGGGTTGAGGGCGAGGAAGCCACAAGGAACGGCCTTCTTATCTGGGATGCAGTGGCATTGAAAGGCACATGCCACCTATGGATAAACGGCGAAGGCAGGGATGCGGAAAGCGGTTCCGCCATTATAAAGCTCTGGGATTCGGAAGATGCCCCTGATGAAGATGACATCAAGGATGGCATGATACTCTATCTCACGGTGAACTGCCCGGGAATCGACGACACAGCCAAGGCGGGTCAGCTCTGGAAGGCAACCGGTTCGGGGTCAGCTGCGGAATGGAGCCGTATGACAGGTGAGTTTTTCTAACATATTTACAAGATGAAGAAGACATATTATGCAAAGGGGCTGCTTGAATGGCAGGTGGCATTGAAACACAACGGAATAGTGCTCAGATTGTGTTTCTCGGGAGGATCCATGGGTTCCAACGGTGTGATACCTGCAAGGTATGAGACCGACAACCCGGTGATCCAGAGGATAATCGAAGGCTCCGATTATTTCAAGGAGAAACGGATTTACACTACAAACTGAGAGGGAGATGACTACGAGACAACTTACGGAAGACGTTGCCATCTATCTCGGGGAGTCATTGGCGACCGGATGCGAAAGCTCCGAGTCGCCCTTCCCCGACCTTGAGATGCGTGTGGCTCTCCTTGCGCCGGGCATGATGGCCGACCTGCTTATGGAGGAGGGATGCAACGGCGTGAGGGGCGGTAAGACTCTCGGCGGAGAGCTGGTCGCAGACTCCGAGGGAACGGCAAGCATTGTATTGCCGGACGATTTCATGAAGCTTCAGAGTCTTTTGGTCACCGGCTGGAAAATGCCGGTTACGGAAGTATCCCCTTCCGATCCGGAATTACTGGCGAGACTCCGTAGCAGATGGAGCGCAGTGCGGGCTACATCATTGAATCCGGTGGTGACGGAAGAGCGTGACGCATCGGGGCGCCGCATCCTGCGGATTTTCGGTTGCAAACCGGGTGCGAGGCTTGAACGGTGTTGCTACATGCCATATCCCACGCTCGCCAATATCGGAGAGCTCGAATTGCCGGGCAACCTTTATCTGAAACTGTTGAAGATGCTTGCTGAGGTGGTGGGGGTTTAGAAGAAATCCCCCTCCTCAAGCTTGAAAAGAATGCGGTAGATGCCGTAGATGCTGTCGGTGGGTATCAGGAACGGGGGATAATCCTTGTTGTAGCTTCTTGCCTCAAGATATTCCTCGCCCCTATCCGACGGGAAAAGCATCTTTACGAGAGAGCCGTTTTCAGTGTCGAGCACGAGGGGGCTGCCCCATGGGATGAAAGCCTTGTCGTTGATTTTTTCCAGGAAAAGATAAGTTCCGCTATGAATCTTGGGCTCCATGCTGTCGCCTTTGACCTGGATTGCGCAGGAGGCGCCGGTGACGGGAGCATAAATTCTGCGGCAGTCGCTTTCCATAACGCCGGTGGCATACAGTTCAAACTTCCCTGCCTGGGCGTAGGAGGGGATGAGGGGCACCATGTGGCGGTCGAGCCGGTGAGGGTTGATATCGGATTCCCCCATGTCCCTGTACATGTTTCCTTCGCCATAGAGGAGCCAGTCCCGGCTGAGCTGGGGATACAGGCGGATAAGCTTTTCCACCTTCTCCTCGGGCATGGATTTACGCATGGAGGCGAGATAGCCGGGTGAAAGTCCCATTTTCCGGGTGAATTCACTGCCTGAGATCTCTTCGGTTCTTAGGAATTCCAAAAGACGCTGTTTGACGCTCACGAGGTTTGATTTTATGGGTTGTTTTTATAGCCTTTCAGCATTATGCAGCTGAAAAAAAGTGCATGTATTTATAGCAAAGTTATAAATAATTTTTAGAAATGCAAAAAAATGAAGAGGCTTATCTATACAATTGCTAAAGAAAAAATATTGGCAGAGGTTTCGCTCATCAGCTCCTATGCGGGTTTGAAGAGTGAAGAAGATATATTCTGCCGGGTTGCATTAGCTGATGAGGATGAGGATCTTGCATCCAGGTTTTGGACTGACGCAGCGTGTGAAATCACCGACAGGTTGCGTGAGTTCGTTGTCGCAAGCTCGATCAATGACACAAGTTTCACGCTTGAGCTTGAACTCAGCGGCTCCTACGACGAGAGCCTTAACACTTCGGTGGAGAGAGATCTCACTTCCGCCCTGGCGTATGCCGTGATATCGGAATGGTTCCGTTTGACTTTTCCCGTACGGTCGTCGGAATGGGCTACTCTGTCAGCCAGCTCGCTTGAACGCGCCCACAAGAAACTGTGCAGCCGTGTGAGACCGAAAAGGCTTTCAAACTGAAATCAATAAACGAAGAGAATAAAAAGAAAACAAAGATGAGTTCAATCACTATAACATTAAAACTGTCGGAGATAGTCTATGACATCCAGAACAAGGCCTTTCTTACCGGGAGGTCGCTTCACAACGGCGAGAACCATTCTCATGTTGCAAATATGCAGGCAAACGACGACGAGGAGAATTCAGGACAGGTGCTACGGAGTGTGACCATGGCATATTCCGTGTTGCGCAACCGGCTCGCTGAATATCTTGTCGGGAACGATCTGTCGGCATCGAACGATATGGTTGATGAAAAGGATGACCTGACGCTTATGTTGTCGATGCCCTCTAACTACAACAAGAATGCTACGCGCACAATCGCCGAGGCGGCGCATGCCTACATTGTATCCATGGCTATAGCCGACTGGTTTGCCATCACCGCGAGGGGTGAGACAGCCGACTACACCCGTGCGGCAGCCGATTCATTGGCTATAATTGAGGAGGCATTGAACAAGAGGGTGCGACCTGTGAGGAGTTAACATCTTAATCCTGAATGAATGAAGATAACGAAGAAAACGTTGGTTTACGACATCTCCAACCTTGCCTACGTGATAGCCGACACCGGGTTTGCGGAGCCTCACAAGCTCCATCAGCTGAGGGATATATGCGAGGCGGGAAATATCGACAGGGTCGCGAGGTTGCTCGGACTTGCCTACTCCAAGGCTCTGACTGTGCTGAGTCCGGTGGTTAGCGATTGTGTGCCGTCGGCGAGCCATGATTTCAGCCTTAGTGTTAGAGACTACAGGTTTCCGCTGAAAAGATGCGGCGCTGCCCGGAGGCTCACGCCGCAACGCAAACTTGAAATGAAAGAGACGGTGCGTGAATTCATGGTGTGTCATGTTCTGGCAGACTGGCTCGACATCACCATGCCGGAAGTGGCAGAAAGCTGGAGAAACCGGGCCGGGGAATGTATCGACCGGCTCTCTTCAATGGTAAACGAACTGTCGGCGGGAGTTTTCCGAAGGAAACTCTCTCCATTTTAAATACGGTGTCATGACGGTTGAAGAGATATTGAGCGAAAACCGGAGGCGGCTCGAGGAGCGGCTTCTTCCTGCCGCGGTGGAACGACTGCCGGGAATGGCTGAGCACCGGGCGAGATGCCGAGCCGATTTCCGGTATTGGGCCGCCACGTGCTGCCATATCAAGCGTAAGGGAGGGGGAGAGGATATATTGTTCCGTCTCAATCGTCCGCAGCTGAAGCTTGTGGCGGCGTTGGAGAGTATGCGCGCCATGGGCAGGCCAATCCGTCTGATACTCCTTAAGGCAAGGCAATGGGGAGGCAGCACATGTGCTCAGCTCTATATGGCGTGGCTTCAGCTCATGCATCTCGAGGGACTTAATTCGCTTATAATAGCGCATCAGCATGCCGCCACTGCGGAGATAAGGGATATGTTTGTCAGGATGATCGAGAGTTATCCTGAAGATATGCTTGAGTCGGTTCAGGAGGATAGGCCGCAAAGGAGTGGGAAACGGAGAGCGAAAAGCAGCCCGAGACGGACAGAAGGGGCCGGGCCGGGCACAATCCGCATCCCATCAATGAATTTCAAGGTGAAGGTGGGGTCGGCGGAGCGGCCCGATTCCTGCCGTGGCGGCGACTACAGCCTGGTGCATTGTTCGGAGGTTGCCCTCTGGAAAAAGACAAGGCTGAAGACACCCGAAGATATGTTCCGTGCAGCCTGCTCGGGGGTGTTGTTGCAGCCACTGACCATGATCCTTCTTGAATCTACTGCCAACGGCACCGGTAATTTCTTTCACACCGAATATGAGTCTGCCAAGAGAGGAGAGAGCCAGTTCACCCCTCTTTTTGTAGCGTGGTATGAGATTGAGCAGTATTCCCTTCCATTTGAAGAAGGGAAGGCTACCGAATTCGCGGAGATGCTGCTGGCAGGCAAGGAAAACACGCAGCCGACGGGCGACCGCAGTCAGCCGGGTGCCTATCTTTGGTGGCTTTGGAATAAAGGTGCCACATTGGAGGCGATTCACTGGTATGTGAACGAACGCAGGAAATATTCCGACCATGCGCAGATGGCATCTGAATATCCCTCAGACGATATCGAGGCGTTTGTGCATTCCGGGGCGAGGGTTTTCGACCGATACAAGGTAGAGGCGTTCCGTGGGGGATGCACCGCCGTGTCTGTGCGAGGCGAGATAGAGGGGAAAGAGATAAGCGGACCGGGGTCGCTTTCCGGATTGGAATTCAGGGAAGACAGTCAAGGTGCGTTGAAAATTTGGAAGAAACCTGACGAAGAGGGGAGATATTCCGACCGTTATCTTACGGTGGTGGATATCGGGGGACGTAGTTTTTCGTCAGACTGGTCGGTTATCGTGGTGTTCGACCGTCTCGGCATGCTTGAGGATGGGCGCCCGGAGGTGGTGGCGCAATGGCGCGGACACGCCGATTTCGATATCCTTGCATGGAATGCGGCGAGAATTGCAAGCTATTATTGCAATTCCCTGCTGGTAATAGAGAGCAACACACTTGAAACGCATGACCGTGAGCGCTCAGTGGAGGGCGACCAGTCGGGTTATATACTTTACCAGCTACGTCAGGCCTATACCAACCTTTATGCCCGTAAACGTTCGCCCGAAGAGATTCGTGACGGAGCACCCTTGAAATACGGTTTCCACACCAATGTCGCCACCAAGCCACTTATAATCTCTAACCTCGTCAGGGTGGTGAGGGATGGTCTCTATATAGAAAGAGAGCCGGAATGCCTTGACGAATTCCTTACCTACGAGCAGCGGCCCGACGGGAGTTACGGTGCCATATCGGGCAAGCACGACGACCTTTTGATGACACGGGCAATCGGATTGCATGTGTGTTTCAACGAAATGCCCTTGCCGGCATGTGAGGCAGGGATGAGTGATTTCTATAGCCGGCAGCGTCGCCACGTCAGTTCGGCAGCTTATTTTTAAAAGAGTAACAAAAATGATAAACCAGGCAAAAGAATGTTGGGAGAGCCTATCGGCTTTCAGGAGGAAGAGAAACCGCTGCATCGACTACACGTTCGGGCGGCAATGGAACGATATCATTGAGGTTGACGGACGAAGGATGACAGAATATGAGTATATCTTGCGTGAAGGAAACCTGCCGTTGAAAAACAACCTTATAAGAAGGATAGTGAGGAATGTGGTGGGTGTTTTCCGCAAGGAATTGCCGGGTATGATGGCTGCATACACGGGCCACCTGAAGGAACTGGCGAAACAAAACGAGCTGGAGGAGATATTCAGCCGGGTGATGGAGGAATTTCTGATTTCCGGAATGGCGGTTGTGCGTAAGCGGATGGGGCTGCGCGACGGCAGGAGAGGGGTTTGGACTGAAACCGTGTCGCCGTCAACGTTCTTTTTCAATTCCGACAGCCGTGATGTCAGAGGCTGGGACGTGGATATTGTCGGGCAATTCCACGATGTGAATTTCCGGGGCTGGTGTGATGCTTTCGTGAGGGATGCCGAATCTTACCGCAGGGCCCGGAACATATTCGGAGATATGCGTAAACATGTGAGAATAACCGAGATGTGGAGGCGGGAGTTGCATCCCTGCTGCCTTCTTCATGATGAAAGAAACGGGTTGATAAGGAGCGTGGATGCAGCCGAAGCAGAAAGGCTCACGGGCAACCGTAAACGGTGGAGCATGCGAAGTGTCTGGCGATATTATTTTCTGAGCGAGGATGGCAGCGTCTTGAAAGAGGGAGACTCTCCCTATCGTAATATTGGTCATCCCTATGTGTTCAAATGCTATCCGATGCTCGACGGAGAGATCCAGTCGTTTGTGGGCGACATGATCGACCAGCAGCGTTATGCCAACCGATTGATCACCTTGTATGATTGGGTTGTGAGGGCGTCGGCGAAAGGGGTGTTGCTTTTGCCCCGGGGTGCTGTTGCGCCCGAAGATCTTGAGGCTGTCGCCGACCAATGGAGCCGGTTTAACGGAGTGATAGTCTATAAGTCGCAGCCCGGTGTGCCCGACCCGCACCAGGTTTCGGGCAACAACTCAAACATCGGCATTTCCGAACTATTGGAGATCCAGCTGAAGATGCTTGAAGACGTGTCGGGAGTTACCGGCACGTTGCAGGGGAACATAGCGTCGAACTCGGTGAGCGGCACTCTTTATAACCAGCAGACAGAGAATGCGAAGACATCGCTCCGCGACCTCATGGAAACGTTCCGGTCTTTTATCAACGAGAACGTGAAAAAAGATATGACAATAGCCTCACAAATGTTTGCCGTTTAATCAAAATTTAATTAATTTTGCTGACGTGGTGTAGAAGGGTCGCAGCTTTTGTGAGCGGCCTCTGTGCCAACAAGAAAAAGTGTGTGAAAAAATAGAATAAAACAATAAAACAAACAGGAGATATGGCTAAAATCGATCTTTCTCAGTATGGCATCAAGGATGTCAAAGAAGTGATTTACAATCCTTCCTACGAGGAGCTTTACAAGGCAGAAACCGATCCCTCTCTCGAAGGTTTCGAGAAGGGCATGGTGACCGAGCTCGGTGCCGTTAACGTTATGACAGGTGTTTACACCGGTCGTTCCCCTAAAGACAAATTCATCGTTCTTGATGCAAATTCAAAGGATAAGGTTTGGTGGACATCCGAAGAATATCCCAACGACAACAAACCTGTGACCGAAGAGGCTTGGAAGGCTATCAAGGAAGTGGCTGTGAAAGAGCTTTCAGGCAAGAAACTTTATGTTGTCGACAGGTTCTGCGGCACAAACGCCGACACCCGTATGGCGGTGAGGTTTATCGTTGAGGTGGCATGGCAGGCTCATTTCGTGACCAACATGTTTATCGCCCCCACGGCTGAGGAGCTTGAGAACTTCAAGCCGGACTTCATCGTCTATAACGCATCAAAGGCAAAACTCACAAACTATAAGGAACTTGGCCTGAATTCAGAGACAGCCGTTGTGTTCAACACAACAACCAAGGAACAGGTAATCATCAACACCTGGTATGGCGGTGAAATGAAGAAGGGTATGTTCTCAATGATGAACTATTATCTGCCTCTCCAGGGCATCGCTTCAATGCACTGCTCCGCCAACACCGACAAAGAGGGCAAGAACACAGCTATCTTCTTCGGACTCTCGGGAACCGGAAAGACCACACTCTCTACCGACCCGAAACGTCTGCTTATCGGTGACGACGAACACGGCTGGGACGACAACGGCGTCTTCAACTTCGAGGGTGGCTGCTACGCAAAGGTTATCAACCTTGACAAAGAGAGCGAACCCGACATCTATAACGCTATCCGCAAGAACGCCCTTCTCGAGAACGTGACAGTGGACAAAGACGGCAAGATTGACTTCGCTGACAAGAGCGTTACGGAAAACACACGTGTTTCATATCCGATCAACCATATCGAGAGCATCGTTGAGCCGGTTTCAGCCGGTCCCGACGCCAAGAACGTGATCTTCCTTTCAGCCGACGCATTCGGAGTTCTTCCTCCGGTGAGCATCCTCACCCCCGACCAGACTCAATATTACTTCCTGAGCGGCTTCACATCGAAGTTGGCAGGAACCGAGCGTGGCATCACAGAACCGACCCCGACATTCTCTGCATGTTTTGGCCAGGCGTTCCTTGAGCTTCACCCGACAAAATATGCCGAGGAATTGGTTAAGAAGATGCACAAGAGCGGTGCGAAGGCTTATCTCGTCAACACCGGTTGGAACGGCTCAGGCAAGAGAATCTCCATCAAGGACACCCGTGGCATCATCGACGCTATCCTTGACGGTTCTATCCTGAAAGCTCCGACAAAACAGATTCCTATCTTTGATTTCACAGTGCCCACCGAACTTCCGGGCGTAGATCCGAAGATTCTCGATCCTCGCGACACTTATGCAAACGCAGAAGATTGGAAAGTAAAAGCCGAGAAGCTTGCAGGCATGTTCATCAAGAACTTCAAGAAGTTTGAATACAACGAAGCCGGCAAGAAACTCGTTGCTGCAGGCCCGAAACTCTGATAGAGAAAATATGACAATAAAAAAAGCTCCAAACGGAGCTTTTTTTATATCCGGTCAGGTGATTATGGTCACACCCTGCAGCGACTGTGAGGCGGAAAGGTTAGCTTCGACAGATATTTTATAGAAACGGAAAGAGGGGGCTAAGGTGGAAACCACGGCTCCCTTTTTCCTCTCTGCAATCTTATTCCAGGTTCTCATGTCGCGGCTTGCAAGCACCCTCAGAGTAATGCCTGTTGAATCGAATTCACCTCGGAGATGCACCCGGTGTAATCTCTTTAACTTCCCCGCGCCGGAAAGCTTTATGGGTCTTGTAACAAAACTTCCGGTTATTCCGGATGCCGTGCCTGTTATAGAGGCGGAAGCGGCACCGGATGAAGAGCTTGCAGATAAAACCTTTACTTTTGTGCCTTCGATAGAAACGGTCTCTCCGTCGTCCGTAACAAACCGCACGCATTGAGGAAATAACGTCACGGACTCGGGTGATTTCAATATATAGCGTGCCATAAGTCCGGCATCAGTCCAAAGACCGGTTGCCGACTCACGGAAAAGATAGACGCCGGTGTCTGTGAAGAGATAGATGGTTGGGGAAACAGTGGCAACCAGACCGGATGTGCGGAAGGCACGGCAAATGGCTATGATTCTTCCTACGGCGAGGTCTTGCAGTCCTGAATCGGTGAATGTCCCTGCCGCATCTTTCTTCCCCGTTATGATATATCCGTTAAGTCTCCTCACGGAGGCTTGAGGTTCTCCTGTCGAGACTATGTCGAATTCAGGAACCGAGACCTCTAAGCCGGCGTAAAAGTAAGAGCCGTAAAGCGAGGGATGAGGCTTAAGTGGCAGTTTTCTTCTCACGCCGGCAGAGTCAGTGAAACGATATTCAGAGGCGTAGGGATCCGGATGGAAAATCCACCGAGGGTTGACCGCATCTTCCGCGTGACACATCACTTTTTTCAAAGGGCTGAACGGAGGGGGAGTGAAAACCGGATTCCAGAGTATTTTTCTCCCCTTATAGTCGATTACACCGTCGGCATCCTTTGCCGACAAGGTTGAGAATGAGGGTGAAACGGGAGCTGCCGCAAATGCAGCAGTTAAAGATTTGCGTAGAGCGGGAGTCTCTATGAATCCTCCGGTCGGGACGAGGTCGCCCAAAGGAATTGATGCGAATGTATAGAAATCGGTTAGAGACACCGGGTCTGAACCGGCTACATGCGGCCTCCAGGCCGTGGTGACAGTGTCGTCACACACTCTTCTTTCAATTGAAGTGCCCCCGATAGAGTCGAGGCTTAAAGAGAAATTTGAAACGCTTATGTTTTTAGCTGTGAAAAAACTTTTTGCACTCTGGTATTGTGTCAGTGGTTTTGAAACCAATATTTCGAGAGATGCGATTTTTCCCACCCAATCACGCAGGATTTCGGGAAGTGATAATTTGTGACAGAGGGAGCAAACAGCCCCTGCTATCCTCATGTCGAGTTCGGTTGATGATATATCGCCCCCGGTATTGGGAAGTGGTGTTTCGCTGTTCGGAATCATTAGCACCGGTGCCGAGGGTGAAAGGCTTTCACCGTCAACGGTCTTCCATGCCGCCATCACGAGGAAAGGTGAGATAAAGAGATTGTTGTCGTCAGCCTCAGCATAAAACGAGGCGAGCACGTCGCCGGCTATTTTACCCCAGCTTTCGGCAGACGGATTTGAGTTTGTCACCCTTTGCGACGGGTATTGGTCATAATACAGATGCCACCCCGGAAGTGTTTCACGCAGCAGTGCGAATTCAATGTCGGGGGAGGGTGGGAAACTGCATGTATAGTTCGCGGTAAACCCGAGGGGCTCACCCGATTCAGTTGCGACGGAATCTTCCGAAGATTCCGTAATCACAAGGTTTTCACAGGATTCTATCTCTCCGTCGCGACATTCGAAATCGCTCTTTTCCGAACGGAGAAGAAATGGAATGTCATAAATTTTGCCGTCCATAAAATCAAGATTGAAGTTATCGACGGCAAAACTATGCCTCCCGGCAGGATAAGAGCAGTTATTTTACTCTGCCGCGTTGCAGGAAATCAGATAATAATTCTTTTTGCCCCGTTGTGCGAGGATATATTTCCCTTGCAGCAGATCATCTGCCGTAACGGTGTAGTTAGGATCGGTCACCTTCCTCTTGTTGAGGCTCACGCCACCCTGTTGCACCATCTTGCGTGCCTCTCCCTTCGATGGGAAAATCGAAGTTTTCACGGCAAGGAAATCCAGAAGCGGTATCCCGGCTTCGATATCCCGGCGTGTCACCGAGAATGCGGGGACTCCCTCCATCACCTCGAGGAGTGTTTTTTCATCTATATTTTTCAAAGCTTCCTCAGCCTTGTTGGAGAAAAGCATCTGGCTTGCCTCCACTGCCTTGTCATATTCATCGCGGCCATGCACCATCACTGTCACCTCTTCGGCAAGTCTTTTCTGCATCGGCCTGGCACCGGGATTCTGCTGATGCTCCTCCACCAGACTCTCTATCTCCTCTTTGGTGAGGGTGGTGAATATCTTGAGATATTTTTCCGCCTCTTCGTCGCTGACATTGAGCCAGAACTGATAGAATTTGTAGGGAGATGTGTAGCGTGCGTCGAGCCATACGTTTCCGCTCTCCGTTTTACCGAACTTGGAACCGTCTGGTTTTGTGATGAGAGGGCATGTGAGGGCGAACGCCTCCCCTCCGAGCTTACGTCGTATGAGTTCTGTGCCGGTGGTGATATTGCCCCACTGGTCTGACCCGCCGAGCTGGAGCTTGCAGCCACGGTCTTTGTAAAGGGTGTAGAAATCAAACCCCTGGAGGAGCTGATAGGTGAACTCGGTGAAGCTCAGGCCGTCGCGAGCCTCGCCATTGAGGCGTTTCTGCACGGAATCCTTTGCCATCATGTAGTTAACGGTGATATGTTTGCCGATATCCCTTGCGAAATCAAGGAAAGTGACGTCTTTTGTCCAGTCATAATTGTTGACCATCTCGGCTTTGTTGGGAGCGTCGCTGTCGAAATCGAGGAAACGGGCAAGCTGCTTTTTGATAGCCTCCTGGTTATGGCGAAGAGTTTTCTCGTCGAGCAGGTTACGCTCAGCGCTCTTCCCGGATGGGTCGCCGATCATTCCGGTCGCACCTCCCACGAGTGCGAGGGGTTTGTGGCCGCAACGTTGGAAATGGCGCAGCATCATCACTCCGCAGAGGTGCCCTATATGAAGGCTGTCGGCGGTGGGGTCAATCCCCAGGTAGGCAGTCGTCATGCCCTTTTTGAGTTCTTCGTCAGTGCCCGGCATGACTGTGTGGATCATGCCGCGCCAAGTAAGTTCTTCAATAAAATCCATATTTATATCTAATATCTTATTTCTTATATCTGTTATCTATTATCTATTATCTAATAGAAAGGTGATTAGTGTATCTCCCACCCCTTTTAGGGTTTCGGTGCTGATTCCCTCGAGATTGTCGGAAGTGGTATGCCACCGGCTGTTGAATCCGGATTCGTTACCCGGGTGATATTCGATTATATCTATTGCGGGAATTCCTGCCTTGATAAGTTCCACATGGTCGTCGAGCACGGCGCTCCCCATCCGGTTCAGGAAAATGTTGCCATATCCGAGACGGTTGGCGGTTGACCACAATTTTTCAGCCACCTGCGGGGCAGCTTTTTCCGAGAAGTATTCACGGCAGAAAGTCGCGTTCTCACCCCCCACCATGTCGAGAAGGATCGCAAAGTCGGGAGAATACCCTTTCACGGGAGGGTTGGCAGCGAAATATCTTGTGCCCATGGCCCAGGAGTCGTCGTTTCCATCTTCGCCCCAGTCTTCGGCATCGGCCATAAGGATATCTATCCCTTTGCCGGGATTCACGTCGTTCAGCTGACGCGCTATCTCGAGGAGAACCGCCACACCGCTGGCTCCGTCGTTAGCCCCGTCAACCGGCAGATGCCGTTTGGCAGGGTCGGGATCTTCATCTGCCCAGGGACGGCTGTCCCAGTGGGCAAGTAGAAGAATTCTCTGCCGGGCTTCCGGATTGAACTGAGCGAAAATGTTTCTTGAGTCGAGCACCGTGCCGTCGAAAGCCTTGAGCTTCATTGTCTGTTCGGTGACGCTTGCGCCATGCCGGCGAAGTTCCGATGCTATCCAGTCGCCCGCCTGTCGGTGAGCCTCGGTGTTGGGAACCCTTGGCCCGAAAGCGAGTTGTCTTGCTACGTAGGAGTAGGCGGAGTCGGCGTCAAAGTTCACGAGTGGTGCGGTGGTGGCAACATCGCCGGGAGCCGCGCTCTCACTTTCGGCCCATTCGCCGAGATATTCCCCCGTGCGTTGCCCGGCATTTGCCCCACAAGCCGATGTGAGCAACAAAAACAGGGCAATGCTCAGGAAGAGATGGTGAGAATTTGGTCTTGACGGATATTTGTTTACGAACTCCTTCATAATCTGTTGGGATGGTGGAGTGTCAGCTTACGCTTGATCCGGGTCGCACTTCTCCTGTGGGACCGATCACCACCAGCCGGCCGTCGGCGTCTTCGGCACTGAGAATCATTCCTTGGGATTCCACACCCTTGAGTTTGCGGGAAGCGAAATTGGCAATGAAGCACACCTCTTTGCCCACCAGGTCTTCCGGCTTATAGAATTTGGCGATACCGCTCACGATGGTTCTTCCCCCCATGCCGTCGTCGATCTTGAACTTGAGGAGCTTGTCGGCTTTCGGAACTTTTTCACATTCCAGCACTTTGCCGACCCTTATGTCGAGTTTCTCGAAGTCTCCGTATTCCACGGTTGCTTTCACCGGTGCCGGTTTCCATGCCTCGACCTGATTCCTGGCGGCCGCCTCTTTCAGCTTGTTGATCTGGAATTCAACCGTTTCATCCTCTATTTTTTCAAACAGAAGTTCCGGCTTGCCTATCTCCTCACCGTCAGGGAGGATATCGAAGCGTCCGGCAAGATTCCATTTCAATTCCTTGATTTTCAGTTGTTCGGCAAGTTTGGCAGCCATAAACGGGGTGAAAGGCTCGAACACCACGGCGAGGTTTGCGCAGAGCTGTATTGCCAGGTGCAGGATTGTTGCCGTGCGAGCGGGGTCGCTCTTGATCAGTTTCCAGGGCTCGTTGTCGGCAAGATACTTGTTGCCGATGCGGGCTATGTTCATCGCCTCCTTGAGGGCTTCACGGAATTTGAAGTTATCGAGGTCGGCGGTGAGAGTCGCGACGGTCTCTTTCACTTCATTGATCATCTCGTGGTCTGACCCGGTGAAATCTCCGGCTGCGGGAATCATACCGCCGTAATATTTATGGAGCAGCACGGTGGCACGGTTGACGAAGTTACCGAGAATTGCCACGAGTTCGTTGTTGTTTCTTGCCTGAAAATCCTTCCAAGTGAAATTGTTGTCTTTTGTCTCGGGGGCGTTCGCCGTGAGCACGTATCTCAGCACGTCTTGTTTGCCGGGAAGTTCCCTGAGGTATTCGTGTAGCCAGACGGCCCAGTTCCTTGAAGTGGAGATCTTGTCGTCTTCAAGATTGAGGAATTCATTTGCCGGCACGTTTTCCGGGAGGTTGTAGTCGCCGTGAGCCATCAGCATCGACGGGAAGACGATGCAATGGAAAACGATGTTGTCTTTGCCGATGAAATGCAGCATCCTTGTCTCGGGATCTTTCCACCATTTTTCCCAGTCGGGTGTTGCATCTATTGTGTTGGAGATATAACCGATCGGCGCGTCAAACCACACATAGAGCACTTTTCCCTCGGCACCATCCACCGGCACGGGGATTCCCCATTTGAGGTCGCGGCTCACGGCTCTTGGCTGCAGACCCATGTCGAGCCATGACTTGCACTGGCCATAGACGTTGGGGCGCCATTCCTTATGGTTCTCAAGAATCCATTCGCGGAGTTTTGGTTCCCATTTGTCGAGTGGCAGATACCAGTGAGACGTCTCCTTCAAGACGGGAGTGCTTCCCGATAGGGCTGATTTGGGATCGATCAGTTCCGACGGGCTTAGCGATGTGCCGCACGCCTCGCACTGGTCGCCGTAGGCGCCCTCCTTGCCGCAATGCGGACAGGTGCCCGTCACGTAGCGGTCGGCAAGAAATTCACCTGCCTCTTCGTCATAAAGCTGCATGCTTGTTTTCTCGATGAACTCACCCTTGTCGTAGAGCTTGCGGAAGAAATCGGAAGCTGTCTTGTGGTGGGTCTTGGAAGTGGTGCGGCCGTAAACGTCGAATGATATTCCGAGTTCCTCGAACGAGTCTTTTATCATCTTGTGATAACGGTCGACTATATCCTGGGGCGTGACACCCTCTTTCTTTGCTTTGATTGTGATTGGCACTCCATGTTCGTCGCTGCCGCCCACGAACATCACCTCCTCCCCTTTGAGGCGGAGATAGCGTGCATAGATGTCGGCCGGCACATACACTCCGGCGAGGTGGCCGATGTGAACCGGCCCGTTGGCATACGGCAAAGCCGATGTGATCAATGTTCTTTTAAACATTCTTTTTGTCTGTTATGTTGTTTTGGGAATCAAGCTCATTTGCTTCGTCGAGCAGTTCTTCAGCCTCCTTGTTGAGTTCGGCAGCTTTCTCTGAGAGGGCCACGCTCTCTTTTCTCAGCATCTCCGCCTGCTCATGTTTCATCGCTGCAAGGGTGGTGCCCGCTTCGGCGATTGTGGCCTCCGCATTTTTCAGCATCTGTGACACAGGCGACAATGTTGGCTCCGCTGCCTGTTGTGTGGTCTTGGGTTCCGGCGTTGGTGCGGGCGACACAACAGCCGGCTGAATCTCAGGTGTGTCACGTCTCACAACCCTTTCTCCCGGCGCAAGCACCGACGAGGGCTGTTTGATAAGTTCCTCCCCTTCGGGGATGACTCCTGCCTGCACCACGAAGCTCTTGTGCTTAATGAAACAGATTATCGTGAGGATGGCAATTATCACGCCGTTGAGAATATATGAGAATGAGGGGTCGTGTGAGCCCTTGATGAATGAACCGAAGAATTCCACAATAAATGGCACTGATGATATTCCCACATAATTGCAGGTGAGAAGGAATGCGAAATACTCGGTCGATTTAGCGTCGTTAGGCGCAAAATATGAAGTCTTGTCATAGAGGATTGGCTGCACCAGACCGTAGCCGAGACCCATAAGGAACACTCCTATTATATAAGATGCGTAGGTGTGGATGAATCCCACGGCGAAAAGCCCGAGGGTTGCAAGTATGAGGCCTACGTGCATTGTCCACACCCCGGTTGCCTTGATGGCTTTTGATAATCCGAATCCGGCTATTGTGGCGGATAGATAGAACATGGCTGTTGCCACACCCACCTTCGATGGCGACAGACCGTAGTCTTTCATCGTGAAGGGGAGGTAGTAGGAGATCACCATGCATCCGTAAGTTATCAGGAAATAAATGAGCATGGCTCCCCACATCATTCTCCTTGCCTCCTTGCCTTGGAAATGGAAGCCTGCGGTTTTGTCGTTGTCAGAAGCCGGCTCGAGGGTCGGGGCCGTGCGGAACCGGTTGATATAGCCGGAGCGCATGAAGGGCACGAGGCATAGCGGCACGAGAGGTACGAAATAGACTATGAAGGCGAGATGCCAGTTTTTTGCCGCCACCCACCCCACGAACAGGGTAGCTATAATAACGCTGAAATTGGAGAGTCCTGATTTTGCGCCGAGCACGGTGCCGCGCGGTTTTCCTGAGAAATTCTGGGAGATAAGGCTCGCCGCCAATGGTATCACGAGACCGCAACCCACGCCGAGCAGACAGCTCAGCAGGATGAGCACCACCATAGACTTGGCAAAGAAATAGCCGATTCCCGTGGCAGTGAAGATCGCCAGCCCCCATGTAAGCACCGTGAGCTGGTTTTTCGGGGTGCAGATTTTGCCGGCACAAAGTATGAAGGGGATGGTCACGAGGTTCGGCAGCACGTTGAGGAGCTGCACTTCCAGTTTGGTGGTGTGCGGGAACACCTCCTGCAGCTTACCGAGCACAGGCGAGATTGCGAGGCCGGGAAGGTTCACTACCAAAGAAATTGCGAGAATTGCCGCCACCGACAACAGGGGCACTTTCCCTTCTCCGGAATCAACAAGTTTCATTTCGCTCTTCTTTAATTCGTTTTTCTGTAAAAATAACTGCAAATATAAGAATTTGGCAGCAATAATGTAAATTTATTATTATATTTGCGACTTACAGACTGCTTATAAGCAACGAATCAATAATTCAAAAACTAAAGATAATGCAAATTCAAACAGGAAAAGGGGGAACCATCCCCGTAATGGTGGTGATTGCCATCTGGTCGCTCTCGATCGGCATCAATCTGCCGGGACTTGCTGTCACTCCGATTGAGGGAGATCTTCACAGTATTTTCAACAAGGTTTCCGACTTCCAGGTGCAGCTCCTCACGGTGCTTCCGAATCTTGTGATCATACCGTTCGTGCTGCTTTCCGGACGCCTCTCGATGACTCCGCACAAAATTCCGGTAATAGCCGCCGGTGTCATCATTTATGTGGTTTCCGGCATTCTCTATCTGTTTTCGAAGACACTCGACGATCTTATCTGGATAAGCTGCCTGCTCGGTGCCGGTTGCGGACTGATGCTCCCTTTCACCACGGGTCTTATCGCCGACGTGTTCGCCGGAAAATACAAGCTCAAACAGATGGGTATCGTTTCGGCTATCGGAAACATAGCCCTTGTTGTGGCAACCTTTATCGTGGGGTTCCTTGCCAACGTGAACTGGCATCTTCCTTTCCTGGTTTACATCCTTCCGGTGATCTCGCTTATACTTCTTCCCTGGTTCAACAAGATACCGAAATCAGACATGAACCTTGATGAAGACGGCAACCCGGTGACACAACCTGCAGCCGCTCCGGCAGCTTCAGGCGTTGCAACCGCTGCTCCTGCAACCGCTCAGGCAACGACGGCTCCTGCCACCGAGCCTGTGGCTCCCAAGGAGGATGACGCCGACTTCTCCACCGCCAACCAGAAAATCGTGGGCGGATTCTACCTCGGAAGAACCATCTGGACACTGCTTGCCTACTTCTTCTTCGTATATGCCACTTCAGTTCCGGCCTACTATCTGCCTAACCTGCACGGCATAAGCGCCGAGAAGGCTTCGATCATAACGTCGGCAATCTATTTCGCAATGTTCATTATCGGTATCTCTCTGAATAATGTGCTCCGCGTCTTCAAGGCATTCTCCTTTATAGTTTCGGGAGGCTTGCTGCTGGGCGGTTTCATAATGTTCTCATTTGTTCATGCAGAGGGATGGTTTATCGTGGCCGCCGCACTTGTGGGTTTCGGCCAGGGCATGGCGCAGCCTATCTTCTTCGACAAGGCAACCGAGATCTGTGTCAACACATCGCATGCCACACTTTCAATGGCGTATCTGCAGGTGGCCAACTATATAGCCATAGCCATCGTGCCGGTGATCGTAGGGTTCTTCGCATTGATCTTCAAGGTAGATAAGGCGGAAGCAACAACCCACTTCCCGTTTATCCTCAACATGATTTTCATGGCGATAGTCTTTTTCTTTATTATAATAAGGTATAAGCATTTCACATTCGGTATCCACAAACAATATTACTCATGATTAAGAAAAGATGTTTCCTCTCCGTGGCGGCAGCCTTGTTCGCGATCGCAGGCTTCGCTCAAGATAAGACCACTTTTATCACAACGGTGGATTCAGTCAATATCTACAATGTTTTGGTGGAAAATGCCCCGGGCAATCCGAATTTGCGTGACGTGCCCCGGTTCACTCTCATGGGGAAAGACAGCAAGTTCTATCTCGGCATGGGAGCCAACGTGAAAATGGTGGGCGATTTCGACTGGGGCAACCCGATCAGCAACCCGAATATCTTCGCACCGAAAGATATACCCATGAGTGTCGGCAAGGGTGACCATGGCCAGACGCTGTTTTCCGTGGGTCAAAGTAATATCTACTGGAATTTTGTGGCGCTTCCGGGCACAAAGAACCAGCTGGGTCTTTTCTTCGATGTGATTTTCCTCGGCACTTCGAGCAAACCGGTTATCGAGATTCATCACCTTTATATGAAATACCGCGGCTTCACTGCCGGCTATGTAGTTTCTACCTTCACCGACCTGAAGGCCGAGCCTAAATCGATTGATTTCGGCGGCCCGGCATCAGTGACTTTGGTGCGTCATCCCAACATCTATTACACGGCAAAATTCGGAAAGGATAAGGAATGGTCGGCACAGCTCGGACTTGACATGCCCGACATGGCATCGTTCACCACCGAGGGGATTACTTCGGAAATAAAACAACGTATGCCCGACATCCCGATCTTCGTCCAGCGTTCATGGAAAGATGGGAAGGGATGGCTTCGTGCATCAGCCATTCTGAGGAATCTGCAATATATGGGGAGCAACACCACGTCGGGGGCATATACCGATAAAAGAATGTCGGCAATGGGATGGGGTGTTAAGTTGAGCGGAAAGACCCCTCTCTGCGGCGGACTTTCGGCCAACTACCAGGCGGTTTACGGAAAGGGTATAGCAAGCTATATCCAGGATTTCAGCGGCGAGCACCTCGACCTTGTGCCCACTATGGAGGGCAACAAGCTTCAGTCGGTGCCGGCATGGGGTGCCTACGGCTCTCTGCAGTATGATTTCGGGAAATGCGGGTTCATCAATTTCACATATTCGCAGGTGAGGTCGTATGCGAAGGATTTCGGTTCCGGATGGTCAGATATGTATAAATACGGGCAATATCTCACATCCAACCTTATATTTAATGTGGGCACGTTCGGACAGGTGGGTGTCGAATACCTTTGGGGTAAGCGCGCCAACTATAGCGGTGTGAAGGCACACGACAATCGTTTGATGCTCATGCTCGCCGTCTCTATCTAATCGCATCATTCACAGCCATCAGGAAGGGTTTGATATGATTTTTGTAATATTTGGATGCTAAGTATGATTTTTTTTAGAGAAAATTTTGGAATAATCATTAAAGAAAATTAAATTTGTGCCCAAATTCATTGGTCAAATATGCAAAATGGCCCGGAATTTGAATGCTTTTTGTCTCTATTTCAAGCGATTACGCACTTGCCCGAGGCCTCGTCAAGGCTGACGGAAGCCGGTGGGCTAAAAACCGAACATATTAAAAAACATAATATCAACTAATCAAAACAAAAAAGGAATGAATAGAAAATTACTCAACGGCTTGATCGTGGCTGCAGTAGCTCTCGGTGGAGTCGGGACATTCACTTCTTGTAAGGATGAGGATTACACCAACGACCTTATCTTGGGTCAGAAGGATCTTACCGAACAGATCCAGGCAATCCGTTCCATTACAGACAGCCAGTTCAAAACTAACCTTGAAACATGGTTAAACAACTGGACAAGCAACGCTTCTGCCGGCGGTTTTTCAAGCTACGATGAAATGGTGGCTGCTGCCGATGCAATGTACAAGATCTACCAGGATATTATGGAGAACTATCCTAATATCAGTGCAGAGACCGAAAAATACATCACTAATCTTTACGATTGGATGTTCAACAACGAGATTTCAAAGTCTGACTGGTATGACCTGATCTTCAAAGTTGCTCAAAGAGCTACTTCTATTAACATCAATTCAGTTTACAACCCGGCACTCGGTTCAATCAACCTTCCTGTTGGTTTGAAGAGCACTATCCTTGCTGCTTATAAGGTTTCTGAAGATGGTGTTGAAGACTATAACTTCCCCGAAGATGCAGATATGCATTTGGCAGGTACTCTTGAGTGGTCACCTGCAATCGTTGAAGCTCTCGGTGTTGTTGCAAATGTTGTTGAAGAAACCAAGCCTATCACAGCAGGTGGATATGCAGATTATTCAGAGTACGAAGCAGGCAACCTTGGTGGTCTTTATGTAAACATCAACCCGTCAAGCGTTGACTTTACAAACGACGAACTTTACACAATCTCTCTCGTTGACAGCAAGGGAACTGAAGTTCTCGGTTCAGACAACCTGACAATCTCAGCTAACGATGATGATTTCTACTTCGGAATCGACACTCCGTACTATGAAGAAAGCACCCGTACAGAAGGTGGTGTTTACCATATTGCAGCCAACCTTACAGAGGATGTTGAAGCTCTCGAATATATCGACCTTTCAGAAGCCCAAGATTTTCTTTCAGACATCAAGGCAGCTGTTAAAGACAAGAGCATCTCTAACATCGCTTATCTTGGCGAACAGCTTTACAAGGCTCTCAACAACCGTTTCCCCGCATACGCTCTTGAAGTTGCTTGGCAGGAAAATGAAGTAGATCAGGAAACAGGTGAAGCTGTAGGTGAAATCACTAACTCAGTGAAATCAGCTTACGATATCGCAGCAGCAGTTGTAACTCCTCTTTCATACGCAACTGATATTGAAACTCTTATGGGTGCCGCTCACTTGACAGGCAAATATCTCCCGACATTCAGCCCGTTGTCAGAGTATCTTGAAAGCCTAAACTTTGAGATTGAACTTCCTACAGGAATGGCTACAATCGAATATGAAAACAACGTTTTGACTATTACAGATGCTGACGGCACAGTATTATATTCAGAAACTATGAGTGGAAATACTGAAGAAGCTTTGGCTACAGCAATCAAAGCAGTCAACGGTGATGTTGAGGGTCTGATCAATGGTTTGAATCAATTCAATGCTGCTGTTGAACCGTTCCAGGATATGATCAACAGGGTTAAGAACAGCAACAAACTTCACTATGCTGACAAACTTGTTGAAATCTACAACAAGGTTGCAGGTAAAGTGAATAATGTTCTTGCTAACCCGAACCATTACCTCCAGGTAGCTGCTATCTACAGCGATGGTAACGGTTACTATCACCACCTCTCAACAAACGCTAACGATCCTGTTATCGCAGGTGACGCTATCGAACTCTTCCTGACTTCTTACACAGGTGACGTTGTTGTTCCAGCAATGTACAAATGTGTAGCAGTAACCGCTATCGACGGAGTTGCTGTTAAAGAAGCTCAAGATGCAGGTGAAATGGTTAACGTTGTATTCCCGGGTTACCAACAGAGAGTTGCAGTTGACCTAAGCGGTTTCGCAGGTAAGACTGTTCAGCTTACTTACGTATCAGTTGACTACCACGGAGTAACTTCTGCTCAGAACTATTACGTAAAAGTTCAATAATTCGAGAGTGTAGTTTAGATTAACAGTTAAAACAAGATTCAAGAAATGAAATTAAATAAGATACTTCTGACTGCATCTCTCCTATTTGCAGGCGTATGTGCCAACGCTCAGGAGACAGTCACTGAATATGTTTTCCAACCTCACTGGTACGGCCAGCTTCAGATTGGTGGCCAGGAAACTGTTGGAGAAGGTGCCTTCGGTAAGCTCCTCAGCCCGAACGCTCAGCTCGCTATCGGCTACAAGTTCAATCCTTACGTTGGTATGCGTCTCGCAATCAACGCTTGGCAGAGCAAAGGCGCAATTTCAAGCCAATATTATAATCCAGGTAAAACCGATTACTATGATTGGAAATATGTTGCTCCTTCATTAGACGCTGTGTTTGATCTTACAAACATCATCGGTGGCTACAACCCCAACCGTGTTGTTGAATTCGACCTCCTCGCAGGTATCGGCTTCAACGTAGGTTTCGACAACAAGAAAGCTAACGACATCAACAAAGCTGCAGGCGTTGACGTTCTCAACGGTGCTTGGGACGGCACTAAGACCCGTTTCCTCGGTCAGTTAGGTTTCGGCCTCAACTTCAACGTAAGTAAAAGAGTTCAGCTTGGTCTCGAATTGATGGCTAACATGGTTCCCGACAGCTACAACTCAAAACTTATCTCCAACACTGACTGGTATTTCAACTGCCTCCTTGGCGTTGGCTACAGCTTCGGTCCGAAATATAGCACCGTTACACGTGTTATCGAACCGGCTCCGGAACCTGTTATTGTTGAAAAAGTTGTTGAAAAGATCGTAGAAGTTCCGGTTCAGCAGGAAGAAAAGAAAGTTGAAAAAGAAGTGTTCCGTCGTGACGTATTCTTCTTGATCAACAGATATAACATCCGTCCGCAGGAAATGGAGAAAGTTGCTCAGGTTGCCGAATATCTCCAGGCTCACCCGAACGCAACTGTAACCATCACCGGTTATGCTGACAAGGGCACAGGTTCAAAGGCATTCAACCTCCGTCTTTCAGCTCA